>NZ_KQ961732.1:0-15248 GCF_001563605.1 Corynebacterium sp. CMW7794 | reverse complement strand
CTAATCAATGCACTCTAAAACCGGAAGAGCCACTCTGGAACGCGCCCACCAGTACCATAGCTCCGACGACCAACGCGCCCACCGCAGATCGAATCAACGACACAGTCCGGGAACTCCCCGGAGCGGATAAGAGCCTACTGGGGCTGTATCAGAAGGGACTTGCCGAGCATGGTGACAACCTCGCGGTGATAGACGCCACCACGCAATGGACATACGAGCAACTCAATGAGCAGTCGGATAAGTGGGCCCAGCTTATTGCTGCAACTGACCCGGCGCCTGGTGATCTCGTTGGCATCATGATGGAAAAGTCCGCACAACAGATCGCAGCGGTACTAGGCGCAATGAAGGCCGGATGCGCCTACTTGCCGCTGAGCGTGGACCAACCGGTGGGGCGTAACACTTCCATCATCAACGATGCGGGTGCATCCATTGTTGCGATGGACCATCCGGACGATGATTTCGCTGCGTTAGCCGAGCACTGCACAGTCATCACTCTGGCCGATGTCGCCCGGCATCGGCCAGGTGACCAGGCCTTAAGCGAATCGAGTCCGACACCCAGCTCGCTTGCGTACGTCATCTACACGTCTGGTACGACGGGCACTCCCAAAGGAGTAGCCATCACCCACGAGTCGGCGGTCAATACGATTGTCGATGTCAACGAACGCCTCGGGGTGACTCCGACCGACCGGATATTGGGGATTTCAGAGCTAAACTTCGATCTATCGGTATACGACATCTTCGGGATGTTCGCGCGGGGTGCTACCTTGGTGTTGCCATCTCCAGCAGACAAACGTGATCCGCAGTGCTGGGCAGATGCCGTAACTACGCACTCGGTGACGCTGTGGAACTCTGTGCCAGCACTTTTTTCGATGTACGTGGAACACCTCCGCGAACGGAGCCTCATTGGTTCCTCCGTACGGTCGGCACTACTCAGCGGAGATTGGATACCTGTAAATATCGCTTACCAGGTCAGCACCCTCTTCCGGGACTGCACAGTTTTCGCTGCTGGGGGTGCTACCGAGGCATCGATATGGTCAAACTGGTACGAGGTAGGCGTCGATGATGCCTCGCGTACCAGCATTCCCTATGGAACGCCGCTGGCAAATCAGCGAATGTACATCCTCGATGAGGCCCTGAACCCCCGACCCACGCATGTGCCGGGAGACCTTTACATTGCCGGACGTGGCCTGGCCATGGGGTACTGGAAGGACCCAGAGAAGACCGCAGCATCATTCATCACCCACCCCCGCACCGGCGAACGAATGTACCGCACGGGCGACAAGGCCCTCTACAATCACCTTGGTCACATCATCTTCCTGGGGCGCGAGGACGGTCAGGTTAAGGTCAACGGCTACCGCATCGAACTCGGTGAGATCGAGTCAACAGCACGAAAATTCAACGAACTCCGCGATTGCGTCGCTGTCAACGACCATGGCATTGTTCTCTACGTTGTTACGCATGAGGGCTTTAACATGGCAGCACTCAATAACCACCTCGCCGAGTCTCTCCCTGCCTATATGCGTCCACGCGTGATATCACGCATTGATGGGCTACCACGGTCTTGGAACGGCAAGATTGATCGCAAGAGTTTAGAAGGAAAAACCTTTGAACAACCACAAACAAGGGAACGCTCTCGTAATCACCGAGATTCGGGTATCATTACCGTCTTGCAAGAACTCCTCGGGCCCAAGGAGATCAGCATCGACGATGACTTCTTCACCATCGGTGCCGACTCGCTCACGGCCGTGCGGCTTACTAACTCGATTCGTCGAGAAATGTCAGTAGAGATCTCCATACGTGACGTATTCAACCATCCAACGGTCCGAGAATTGTCCGACCTGATCGCCGACATCGTCGGCAGCGACGTAGAAGAAGGCGAAATTTAGAGTTCATGCCACACCTGTTTCACTCACCTGACAAGCCACTTGCCCCCAACCCAGTGCTACGCACAAGCAGCCTAATCTGAAAGGAAACATCATGCCCAGTACTCCCCACACCACCCCGAAAGATGCAAAAGCAGGACGGCTGAACATCACCGACCTGATGAACATCGGCATCTTCTTCGTCATCAACTTGGTAGCCGGCGTGGTCATCGCCTTCATCGGCATCACCCCCATCACCTACGTGATGATCACCAGCGTTCAGGCCCTCATCCTGGGCATCCCGATGATGCTGTTCTTGGCCAAGGTGCACAAGCCCGGCATGGTCTTCATATTCCTTCTTCTCAGCGGCCTCGCCAGCCTGCTGCTTGGTTTAGGCATATGGCCACTGCTGCTCAGCTTGGTCATGGCCGTGTTTGCCGAGTTAATTTTGCGCGCCGGCAAGTATACGAGCGCAATACACAGTGTGATCGCCTATGCCTTTATAGCAGTGTCACCCACCGCATCATATATTCCGCTTTTCTTCACCACTCGGCGCTACATAGAGAGCAGCGGCATGCAGACCAAATATGGTGCTAGTTTCGCGGATGGCCTCACCTCTATTGGCCAGATGACTTGGCTATTCCTCATCATTGTGATAGTAACCTTCGTATGCGGGATCCTCGGCGGGATCCTCGGCCGGCGCATCTTCACCAAGCACTTCCAGCGAGCAGGAATCGCCTGATGTCGCCCACTTTGCCCGGATCAGGCACGCACACAGCGGGACTCCATCTGGACCCACGCACCACGGTGCTGGTCATCCTCGTGGTGTCCTCGGTGCTCATCTCACCGGCCGGGTCCAGTGGGGCGCTGGGCAGCACCGCCCGGTGGATGCTCATTGCCGTTCCCGGGGCACTTTTCCTCGCCTCCGGCATGGTGGCCGCTGCACTGCGATACGCACTCACCTTCGCGGTGCTCGCCGGCTTTCCTGCGGTGGTGGTACAGGCCCTGCCCGAGCGCCACATCATCGTGGACGTGTGCGCTACGTGGTTCGCAGGGCTTTCGCTCATCCTCCCTGGCATCACGTGCTGCTGGTACCTACTACGCACCGTCTCGGCCAGCGAATTCATGGCCGCGATGCAGCGCATGCGGAGCCCCGACGCCCTGACCATCCCCACGTCCATCATGTTCCGGTTCTTCCCGACGATTCTCGAGGAATACCGCGATATCCGCACCGCCATGCAGATGCGTGGCATCTCGGGCCTGCGCAACCCGATCGCTATGCTCGAATACCGCTTTGTGCCACTGTTGGCGTCCGTTGTGAGCATCGGCAACGAGCTGGCTATGTCTGCAGTGACCCGCGGATTGGGCTCGCCTCGCCGACGAACCACGCTGTGCGAGATAGGCTTCCGCGTAGGCGACGCAATAGTCATAAGCGTGCTCGTCGTGTCCCTGATCCTACTACTGGTAAATATAGTGATGCTGCCGTGATAAAGCTGCACGATGTGTCACTATCCTATGGTCAAAACACAGCGGAGCCGGTGCTGCACCACGTAAATCTCACCGTGGCGAAGGGCGAACTAATTCTAGTGTGTGGCGAATCAGGCTGCGGTAAGTCCAGCCTGCTACGCCTGATAAACGGCGTGGCGCACACGTTCTGCGACGCCCAGATTTCGGGGGAGGTGCTGCTGGACGACGAAGACATCACTCATGCCCACCCACACGACATCGCCGAACGCGTAGGCTCAGTGTTCCAAAACCCCAAGTCGCAATTTTTCACGCTGGAAGTAGCCAGCGAACTCGCCTTTGGCTGCGAAAACCTCGGCGTGGCGCCCAACGAGATTCGACAGCGTATTGGGGAACTTTCCGCAGATTTCGGCATGGTTCATCTCCTCGACCGGCACCTGTTCACACTTTCCGGCGGCCAGAAACAAAAAATAGCATGCGCTTCAGTGGCCGCGATGCACCCACAGGTACTACTACTAGACGAACCATCATCAAATCTCGACCTCGCCGCCGTCGATGAGCTGCGCCGCATCGTCGCGCAGTGGAAGACACAGGGCCGCACCGTCCTGATCGCTGAGCATCGGCTTTCCTACCTAGTTGACATCGTGGACCGAGTGCTGGTTATGCAGGACGGGCAGATCGCTCATGATCTCAGCGGCTCGGAGTTTCGCACCCTAGACAAGGCCGAACTGTACCGCATGGGCTTGCGCTCAGCGCAGCAGGTCCCCGAGGTGACCCGCGAGCCACGCCCTTCAAGTGGCACGATGGTGCTCAAAAAGCTACAGTTCACCTACCCCAAGGCTACAGAGCCATCCCTGAGCATCAGCCACACGGAGTTGCCGCAAGGACAAGTCATCGGCGTGGTAGGACGCAACGGGGCCGGAAAATCTACCTTTGTGCGCGTTCTGACTGGCCTGGAATCTAAGGCCACCGGCGTGGTGGACATCAATAACCGCTCGCTCTCGGGTCCCCGGCAGCGCCTGCGCCAGTCCTATTTAGTAATGCAGGACGTAAACCACCAGCTTTTCGGGGAGAGCGTGGAGTCCGACGTAATCATCGGCACCAGTGGACCGGATGGGAAAAACGAAGCGCGCCTTACCGAGGTGCTTGGTGCACTTGATCTCGCGGACAAGCGGGCCCGGCACCCGATGTCGCTTTCGGGCGGCGAACGCCAGCGCGTGGCCATCGCCTCAGCAGTCCTAAGTGAGCGCGAGGTAATCGTCTTCGATGAACCCACCAGCGGGCTGGACCTGTGCCGCATGCACCGGGTGGCCCACCTGCTAGACGCCCTAGCCCGGCAGGGCAAGACCGTTTTGGTAGTAACCCATGACATGGAGCTGGTGGCGCGGTGCTGCGATCTTCTCCTGCGCGTGGAAAAAGGCCGCCTTACCGCCTGCGAACCGTGCGATGATCTCGCACTGGCGCGCACGGTGCGGTATCTACGCGGCCGCGACAGCTAGTCCCTACAGCTTCCAGCTGGTGGCGTCGCTCTTTTCACCCCAGAAGCTGCGGTAGCGTGGGGAACTCTCCATGAGTTCCTCGTGGTTGCCGATAGACTCCACGGTGCCGGAGGGACTCATCATCACAATCTGGTCCGCGTCGCGGATGGTGTGCAGCCGGTGCGCAATGACGACGATGGTGCGCTCGGCAGAAAGCGTTTTCATACCGCGCATCACAAGGTGCTCATTCTGCACGTCTAGAGAGCTAGTCGCCTCATCAAGCAGCACGATCCGCGCGTCCTTCAGTAGCGCACGAGCGATGGAGACACGCTGACGCTCACCACCGGAGAGATTCTGCCCGCCCTCGCTAATCAGGGTGTCAAACCCCTGCGGCAGCTGCCGGGCAATCTCGGTGACACCGGCCAACTCCGCTGCGCGGAGCACCTCCTCCCGCGTTGCATTGTGGCAGCCCAGGCGGATGTTTTCATACAGTGTGTCCTCGAAGAGGTACACGTATTGGAACACCATAGCCAGCGAATCCAACACCGCCCGGGAGCCAAGATCGCGAATATCCACACCACCGATACGGATGGTCCCCTGGTCAACGTCATAGAAGCGTGCCGCAAGTTTTAGCAAGGTGCTCTTGCCGCAGCCGCTGGGACCCACCAACGCAGTAGTAGTTCCGGGCGCCACGCGGAAACTCACGTCGCGGACCACTGGGGTGTTGGGTTCGTAGCCAAAGCCCACCCCATCGAACTCGATGCCATAGTCGCGTGGCGCCGCCGGAACCGCAGGCTCCGGCAACACCCGCGCATCGAGGATCTTTTGGATCTCATCTAAGGTATTGCGCGCGGATTCCAAGCCCTCGCCGTAGGGTATGCCCGACATAGCAACGCGAGCCAGGATGAACACCAACACAATGACGCCAATGTAGGTGCCTGCTTCTAGCCAGTGGTTGAGAAGTAGCACGGTGGCCAGGGCATCAATGACCACGGTACCGACCATGATGATTAAAGCCAGACGACCCATGATCATCTCACCTGTCTTCTGGGTGTGCTGCTGGGCGCTAAGCTGCTCTCGAATCGAGGCGCGCACGGCGCGCTCCCCCAGCGAATCCGGCCCAGCCATGCGCAGCACCGGCTGCACCTGGGCGAACTCCAGCACCTCCGCGGCGCCGTGCTCGTTGCGCTCGCCCTTCTGGCGCTCTGCCACGCGGTACTGCCGCATTAGGCGGTTATAGGCGAACCACACCACGGCAGCCACTGCAACGGTAACCAGCCCCAGCCGCCAGTCCACGGCGATGAGAAACACGCAAGCCAAACCGGCCGAGGCAGCACCGTGCAGCATGGGCCGCAGCATCATTGCCGGCGCGTTAGCGGCAAACAGCGCACCGCTGGTGGCTACAACACCGATCTGGCCGGCGCGATCTTCTTCAAAATAGCCCAGGGGTAGCTGTGCCGTGCGATCGGCGATAAGCCGGTGGATGCGCAGCACGTAATCATGCCCCAGGTCCTGGGCAATAACCTCAGTGGGCCAGTCTGCGGCGGCGTAGACGAGGACGGAGATAATGATCCAGGGCAACCATGCTGCGGCCTGCGCGGGATCTTCGCTAAACAGCGTGTCCAAAAACAGTGCAATGAGGATAAGGCCAATGGCCAACGCCACCGCGGAAATCCCAATTAGCGTAAGGACCAGCACCAGACGGCGACGATCAGCCGGACTGCCCAGTGAATAGAGCGTGCGGATCATTATTTTTCCTCCCCTTGGATGCCCGCCTGCGCGGTTTGGTAGCGTGCCCACATCGTGGCGTAGCCCTTGCCTGCCGCCACTAACTCTTCGTGAGTGCCTGCTTCGGTGACCTCACCGTTTTCCAGCATGAGGATCCGGTCAGCGCCGGTGATCGTGTGGAGCCGGTGTGCGATAACTACTAGCGTGCGCCCGGCCACCAGCTCGGTAATGGCCCGCTGGATCGCGGCCTCGGAGTCCGGATCCGCAAAAGCGGTGGCCTCATCCAACACGAGGATCGGCGCGTCGAGCAAGATGGACCGGGCAATAGCCAGCCGCTGCTGCTCGCCACCGGAAAGCTGCGCGTCCTCTCCCACCACCGAGTCGTAGCCGCGCGGCAGATGGGTAATGCGCTCATGAATCTGGGCGGCGCGGGCGGCGCGAACCACGTCTGCGTCGGTGGCCTCCGGGTGAGCGAGGCGAATGTTATCCCGCACGCTCATCCGCATAAGGTAAGGGTCCTGGAAGACGAACCCTACCCTACGGTAGAGCTGGTCAGATCGGAGATCAGTACTAGGGACGCCACCAATGCGCACCGACCCCTCCGTGGGGTCTAATAGCCGGGGGATGAGCGCGGCTAACGTGGACTTCCCCGAGCCGGAAGGTCCCACCACCGCAGTGATGCTGCCGGCGGTAAGTTTTTGGTTAATGCCGGAAAGCACCGGGGTGTCCGGCACGTAGGAGAAGCTTAAATCTTTCAACTCAATTCCGGCGTTTGCAGGCTCCCTGCCGCCAGCAGCGGGCGGCAATACCGGGATGTTGAAGAACTCGGTGAGATCCGCCGCGGCAGCCTTCGCCTCCGAAAACATGATGTTAGTGCGCGAAAGCATAAGCAGAGGCGCGGCGATGTTGTTGATGAACAAAAACGCTGCCAGCACATCGGCCACTGGTACGCCCGCAGACGTGATGAGCCACGGGCTGGCCGCGGCTACCACCAGCAGGCCAAACCCGGTGGAGGTGAAGATCTTCATCAAAGCGGTGGGGTGTACGGTGGCGTGCAACCACTCGCGATAGAACCCACCAAAACTCCGGGAACGACTAAGGAAAATGCTCTCGTCGTAGCCTTCCGGAACAAACACCTTGATAACCGGGATGCCGCGCACCAACTCTACGACGGCGGCGTCTAGCTGCTTCTGGCTGGACTTAAATTTCTCCGCCTTTTCTTGAAACTCGCGCATCATAAACGGCATGGTGGCCACTGCCAACAGCAGTGGTACCAGGCCCAGCAGGCCTATCCGCCAGTCCACCACGAACATGTATCCCAGGCTCAATAGCGGTACGAGTACACCGGCCGAATAATCGTGCGGCGCGTGGGCGATGAGCTGGTGGATCTTGGTGACGTCGTCTTCGATGTAGGTTTTCACAGTCCCCGAAGGTGTCCGCGTAAACCAAGACAGCGGGAGCCTACCCAGCTTGGTAATCTGCTGCTGGCGTAAGTGCTCGCCCAAAAGGCCGTCGGCCTGGTGGCTTACCTGGAGGCTCTTCACGGTTACCTGTCCATGTAGGACGGTGGCCACCATGAGCGCCGCGACTAGCAGCCACAGCTTTGACGCATCTATCGGCTCTCCCTGGAAGGACAGCATTACGGTGCGCACCAGCTCAACCAGCACGATTACCGGCACCAGCGACAAAACCGCCGCCAGCACCGCCAATAGCAGCGACACCGTGATCTGCCGGTGGGCAGGTTGAGATATTTGCCTAAATGTAATGGGTGGTTTTTGTTCGGTCATCGGGGCCTCTTTACTTAACAGTCACAATCACGCATTGTTCCGCGCTAACCAGGCAGTGTTCCCAGTAATTCCCGCTAGAAAACCGGCAAGCAGGTCGAGGAACTCGGTTCCAGTATCGAGCGGGAAGAAATGCCCACCCGGCAGGACCTTCAGTTCAAAACTACCGCTGGTAAAACTTTCCCACCGGGAAAGCATCTCTGGGCTGACAGCTGGGTCGCTATCCCCCGCCAATGCCAGCACAGGAGAGCGAAGCACCGTGGTTGCATGGTGAAAGCCCTCGTGTAACACATAATCGCGACGAATGTCAGCGAGCAGCAGCTTCATCACATCATCATTGGCAAGGATCTCAGGTGGTGTGCCACCTACCTTCTCAAACTCCCTGCGCAGCGCACCGAACCCCATTGACGAGTGGTATTCCCCAGGCACGGTTTCTCCGGGCGCCTGCCGTGCGGCCACCACCACGGCTTCCGGTATAGTGGGCCGATGCATCTGCTGCAGGCAGGCAGCAACCTGGTAGGCCAGCGCTGCCCCCATGGAGTGGCCGTACAACGCAATCGGCGCGCCCGCCGCCAGATCTACTATCTCGGTTGCGCACATATCGGCGAGCTTGTCAAAGTCGCTTACCCATTTCTCTCGGCGACGGGTTGCCTTTCCGGGAAGCTCCACCGGCACCACGTCAATGCTTGGGTTGACCCCCACCCATCCACGATAGACGGAAGCGCTGCCTCCTGCGTGATGGAAGCAAAACAAGAGGGTTCCAGTGCGATGTCCGGCCACAAACGGAAAGACTCCCTCGCAGCTGATTTCTGTCATTTTTCGCCTTTCGCTAGGTCGGACTGATTAAGCACGATTTCTACTGCTGCGACGGTACCCGGGTCTGTGGCAAGCAACTCGGGCATCCTGCGGGCTGCGGAGTCGTATGCTCCACTTACCAAATCGGCAATTCCGGCGGCCAGGGACTGGGCACTCAGTTCGCCTCGCTGGGCGTCAATATAGTTCGGCCCGGCACCGTTTCGACAAACTGCGTTGGCATGGAAATGTTGGTCACCACCGAATGCAACCGCAAGGCACGGCTTGCCGGCGCGCAGGATCGCCCCGGTGGTGCCCAGTGAGCCGTGGCAGATGCCTGCACGGCACCACGGAAGCACAGTCGCGAACGGGACCCGGGCGACGGTGAGGATTCCTTCTCTCACACCAGGCTCATGATCGGGATCGACGATTATCGCCCGCAGACCATGCTCGATGCACGCGTCTCGAGTCCATCGTTGAAGGTCATAAACGCGATCTGAGACCATACTCCCAAAGCTTGCCAGAACCGGGGCCGAGCCGGCAGCCACAAACTCCTCGACTGCTGGGTCTAGGGCGAGTTCACTGTGGTGCGGGTCAAGCCACTCGCCAGTGACGTGAATGTGGTTTTTCCATTCCGGCGCCGGCGGACTCAACGCGGGACTGAATTGGTAGATCGTGGTTGGTGGAGAGGAGAGCGCTCGCTGACGCAGCCCCAACCTACGGCGCCATGCCGCTATCACTGGGCGCATCGCCCAAGCCATCAGAGTATTGGACATCCAGTGGGTGACCAGAGCTCCGACAGAGCCGTCCAGTTTTCGCGGATCCACGAGGCTGTAACGGAGGCAGGGTTCGCTAGGGAAAACCTGCACCCGAACGCTGGGGACTCCGCGTGCAGCCCCTAACAACCGAGCAACTTCACTGAATTGGGTGTACATGACCACGTCAACGCCATCCATGGCATGCTCTAACACATCGAAAACGTGGGCTTCAGATATCATCTCACGGATACCTAAGACAGTGTCCATCATGCCTTTACTATCGCCCAAAAGGCGCTTCATTAACGCCCGGTAATCACCGGGTAACTCGATGTAGTCCACCCCGTTTGCACGAAAACTCCCGCCGAATTCGCTAAACCCAGCCAAAACAAACTGGTGGCCACGATCTCGAAGTGCGACACCAAGGTGCGCAAATGGCAGCATATCACCCTCAGAACCCAGGACGACCGCGAGAACTTTCACAGCCGTCTCAATCCGTAATCCAACTAGGCCACTCAGGAACCCAAGACTCCCCCATGAGCTTATCTTCCGGGCCAATATCACGAATGACTCGGCACGGATTACCGGCTGCGAGTACCATGGGCGGAATATCTCTTGTCACAACACTGCCAGCACCAATTACTGCACCATGCCCAATCGTGACACCCGCAGTTACCGTGCAATTGCCACCAAGCCACACATGGTCTTGTATGGTGATCGCACCCCCGGTACACACCATGTATTGCCGCTCTACGGGGTCTAAGGCGTGATTGCCAGCAAAGAAGGAACACCATGGACCAACCATGACCTCATTGCCAAATGTCACCGGGGCCATATCAAGTACCGTCGTTCCTCGATTGAAGGTCACGCCATCTCCGACCTTGATTTTCGAGCCATATTGGACATGAAATGGCAGGAAAACCATTAAGCGCTCCCCCAGTTCACCAAGCAGGTCTGCCATCACTGCCTGCTTCTCCGCTGTTTGAAGTGGACGAAGCTGGTTGAGATCGTGACACTTCTCCGCCGCCTCCATCATCTCGTAATAGAGATCCGGGTCCTCAATAGGGCGGAAGGGCTGACCGCAGAGAATCTTATCTTCGATTTGCTCTCGAGAATCCATGGATACTCCTTTGCGCTTGAGAGGCGCGAGCCACAATACGAATTACGGTCAGCCACGCGGTTTGACCCTGACTAGTCGGAATACCCAGATTCTTAGCTCACACTTGGTAGCTTACAGGCCTTCGACTTAATTGTCAAGCATGCCATGCCTAATTATGGTATGCTCAACTTTGCAGCAACCTGCAGCGTCGCCGCCGATCAGCCGACCTGTGCAGCCCTCTCCTGCGGGGCGCTGTGCACGACCCGGTGCCGCTAGACATACATCATTTTCTAAGGATTAGTTGGCACTACCCCAGGCGCTTGCTCCGTGGACCACAATCCATCGTTCGCGGGCAATAATCGGTTTTCCTTCTGCGGTAGGAGAATCGGTGCGCCGTCTAATAGACCATTGACGTATATCCAGGGATGAATCATGAAAGAAAACCCCACCACGGCAACCGCTAGCGGTGACCCCAGCGCCACCGCAGTCCCCTCAACCAGCGCCCACGCAAAAGGCCGCGACCTGGTGCTTGATGTCCAAGATCTGCGATGTAGCCTGGGAAAAGTCAAGAAGCGAACGGAAATCCTGCGCGGTGTGACCCTCGCCATTCCGCGCGGGGGCATCCTCGCCGTCCTAGGCGCCAATGGTGCCGGCAAGACAACCTTGGTCAATGTCCTTTCCACGCTGCTGCCCGCCACGGGCGGAACCGCCATCATCGATGGCCACAACTTAGCCACGGATCCTTCCAAGGTGCGCGCTTCCATCGCGCTGACCGGGCAATACGCCGCAGTGGATGAGGAGCTTACCGGCAAGGAAAACCTCATCTTCTTTGGCCGCCTGGCAGGGCTTAAAGCTAGCGATGCGAAGGCCCGCGCCGCGGAACTTCTTGAGCGCTTCGATCTGGTTGGCGCCGCCGACCGCCTGGTTTCGGCATACTCGGGCGGCATGCGCCGGCGGTTAGATATCGCCGCCTCCCTCACTGTCCCGCCCGCGCTGCTGTTCCTCGACGAGCCGACCACGGGCCTCGACCCCGCCGCGCGCAGCTCCGTGTGGGATACCGTCCGCGGGCTGGCGGCCGACGGCACCTCGATCCTGCTTACTACCCAATACCTGGAAGAAGCTGACCAGCTCGCAGACCGCGTCGCCGTGCTCGCCGGAGGCAAGGTGCTCGACGAAGGCACCCCCGCCGAGCTCAAGGACCGCTATGGCACCACGGTGTGCCTCATCACGATGTCTAGCCCGGACGATGCCGCACGCCTCACCCACACCTTGCAAGAACACCGCATCGACTGCCGCCAAGAGGACACCGTATTGCGCGTCGATGCGCCCGATGGCCACCGCACCCTAGTCCGGGCGCTGGCCTTGTGGGATGGCGACGACACCTCGGTCGCGGACGTCTCCTTGGTTCCGCCCTCCTTGGACGATGTCTACTTCGCTATCGCCGGGTCCGGCGACATCGCGCAGCAGGCTCCCCACACCGGTGGAGGCTCCCAGTGAACGCGCTCGGAGCAGTCGCTGCCTCGTGGCACCGCAATGTCCTGCGCACCGTCCGCAACAAGGCCGTAATGGTTTCCGCCGTGGCAATACCCAGCCTGTTCATGGTCATCTTTTACGCCACCTTCGCCAAGGCTTCGACGGAACTCGGCATCGATTACGCCGCCTTCCTCCTGCCCGCCGGCGTTATTCAGGCGATTGTGTTCGCCGCCGGGGGCTCCTCCTTGGCGATTACGCGTGACGCCGAAAACGGCATCCACGACCGCATCCGCGCCACCGGGACGCCCGCCTGGGCCACGGTCGTCGGCCGGCTGCTGGCAGATCTCACCCGCGCCGCGTGGTCGTGCAGCATCGTCGTCCTCACCACGATCCTGCTCGGTGCCCGCTACGCTGCCGGACCGGGTCGTATTATCCTTACCATCGCCCTTTTCGCCGCCCTCACCATCATCCTCTCCGCGTTTATCGATGGCTCCTGCCTGTTGGCCCCCAAGCCCACCTCGGCGTCCTTGCTCTTCCAAAACCTCGTGCTGGTCATGGTGATGTTCTCCACCGCATTCGTGCCTGCGGATGCGCTGCCCGGCGGCATTGGCCCCATCATCCGGCACGTACCGCTATCTCCCATCTTGGACACCGCCCGCAACCTACTAGGTGGCGCTGCCCTGGGGGCGCGCGGAGTCGAAGCACTGTGCTGGCTCATCGCCATGACCGTCGTTGGCGTATGGGGCTTTATCACCGCTTTCCAGGGGAGGAAACATGACTAACCACACCACCGCCACCGTGTCGCACGACACCACCTGGCTGTCCACTGTCGCCACGCATTTTGGAAGGCACCTGCGCGCCGCCCGCCGCGATAGCGCGGTAATTACCAATACCGTGGCTGGTCCCGTTTTGATGTTCCTGGTCATGCGGTGGCTGTTTGGCGACCTCATGGCGGCCTCGCAAGGCTCTGCCACGCTCGACGCGTTACCGCTTACCATCGCGCTCATCCTTTCCAGCGAACTGATGAATGGCACCTCCGCCGCCGCGCAGATAATTAAGGAACGCCAACGCGGTATCACCACCCGCATCGCGACCACGCGCTACGGCACCAGCCCGGAGATCTTCGGCCGCTGGTGTTTCGATTCCTTACGCAGCCTTATCTCCGGCTGCGCGGTGCTGCTGGCTTCCGTGGCTTCTGGCCTGCGTATTCACACGCTGGCCGGGTTTGGCTGGGTGCTGTTAGTCATCATCTTCGGCGCGGTGGTGGCCGCCTCGCTATCGGCCATGGTGGGCGCGATGTGCGCCACCCCGGAGGCCGCCATTGGCCCGGCCCCCATCATCATGGCGGCCATGGCACTTAACGGCGGCCTCGTGCCCGTGGAGCAATTCGCTGGTGTGGTTCAACCCATCGCCCGGTGGAATCCGCTTACCTTCGCCGCCCGCGCCGGCGCCGCCATCGACGGCACGCCAAGCGCCGAAATCCTTGCCACCGGCCAGCCCGGCACCGCAGTCTGGGCTTTCGTGGCCTGGATGGTAGCACTCACCGTAGTGCTGCTAGCCGCCGCAGCTGCGTTCCGCCGCCCCACCATGTCGTAAATAGCGCCGGTTAGCGCGACAGTGCTACTTGTCGCGCGGCGGCGTCCCCAGCGGCGCGGTAGCGCTACTTGCCGCGCAGGGCGCGCCGCCGCGATAAAGAGCTGCGAATCTTTACCCGCGGCCGCGCTAAGGCGGGTAGTGTCGCCGCCGGTTACCGGCAACCAGGCGGCCTCGCCCGGGGCTAGCTCCAGGTCGTTTACCGTGACCACACCAGAAGTAGCCAGGGCGATGGCCGGTCCGGGAAGCTGCGTGGAAACCGTGGTGCCGGCGGGCAAATCGTAGCGGGTCACCGCAAACTCCTGCACCGGCAGCGGGTACTCTACTACCGTCGCGGTGTTGGGCGCGGCATCGGCAACAGCGGCGCTCTCCGCGCCTGCACCATCGCCCAGGGAGGTGTTCCTATATAGTTTGTCAATTCCGTGGGTGAGTTTGTTGGGGGGTGTGAAGGGTTTCTGCTTTTCCTTGTGGATGTTGTTTTCGGGCACGGTGAGGAGCCGATTGGGCTTGCTGTGCAATCGGCTTGAGGTGAGGGTCTGTTGGTTCTAGGCTGCTGCGGCCTCCTGGACTGTGGAGATGTCTCGGTAGAGCTCGCCGTTTCGCATCATGGCGAAGAGAACGTTGAGGCGCCGGCGTGCGAGTGCGACGACTGCGGCGTTGTGTCTTTTGCCTTCTTTGCGTTTTCGTTCATAGAATTGCCGGGAACGCTCGTGGAATCTGATCGATGCAAAAGACGATTGCCATAGGGCGTTCTTTAATTTTTTGTTGCCAGCCCGGTTAGGCGAATTCGACATGATAGACGTTCCTGACTGATTCGTCCGCGGTGATAGCCCTGCATAGGATGCTAGGTGCGCTGCATCGGGGAAGTCGGACATATCGCCAACAGTCATGAGGATCTGCGCTGCGCTACGCGGGCCGATACCAGGCATGGATAAAAGAATCTCGGTCTGCGGAATGTCCTGAATCAGCTTGAGTACCTGCGCTTCGATTTCTTTACGATGCTCGAGTTTGGTTAGTGCATCTGTGGCGGACATTGCTACGCCAAGTTCGGCGTATTCTGCGCCGGCAATGGATACGGTCTGTTCGTGGATGGCAGCAAGCATGGCATCGATGGCTTTAGGCCAAGGCGAAATAAACATCATGGTCCACGGCCCAAGCAGCATAGCTAACCCCTAACATGTCTACTTTGGGGTTGCCCGCAAATCGTGGACACGTAGTGG
>NZ_KQ961731.1:0-152668 GCF_001563605.1 Corynebacterium sp. CMW7794 | reverse complement strand
TAGCTGAGGTAGGAACTAAACCCAGGACGCTTCAGACAGGAAGACAGGAATAAGCCATACCGAAGCCAGCGACTAGTTCCACTGTCCTTTCGGACGGCGGGAACGGACATAAACATAGCCCGCCCACTCGGGTGGACGGACTATGAATCTTCGGTGCCCTGGGGTGGAACTGCTAACAACGTAATGGGGAGAGAGGGGGAGAGAAGGGTGTCCCCCGCAAACAATGCCGATCTCGGTGCCCGCGTTAATCGCGTCCCGAACTGATTTTCCACCCGCTTGCTGCTTTGCGTTGCTGCCAGAAGTGACGGTAGATACCGGGGACATCGGAAAGCTCAGAATGCGTGCCTAGCTGGCTGACTTGCCCGTGTTCATCCAAGACTACGATTTGATCAGCAGATTTGATTGTATCCAGCTTATGGGCGATGACAATAAAAGTAGATTGCTCCCGTAGCTCGTCCATCGCAGCAAGAATGTTTGCCTCATTTTCTGCATCGAGCGCGGAGGTAGCCTCATCAAAGAGTACAATCGGCGCTTGTTTGAGAAGCGCGCGAGCTACAGATACGCGCTGGCGTTCACCACCGGATAGAAGCCGCCCGCCTTCACCAACAGGAGTATGCCACCCTAGGCGGTTGGCAATAGAAGTCACGCCTGAAAGATCAGCTGCGCGGAAGACTTCCTCATCGGAGGCGTCGGGACGACCAACGCGGATATTAGCGATTAACGAGTCGTCGAAGAGGTAAACGTCCTGAAAGACCATGGACAGTCTGGACATTAACTGTTCGGTTCCAAGCTCGCGGATATCTACGCCGTCAACCATCACCGCCCCGGAATCTACATCCCAGAATCGCGAAATAAGGCGCGCAATTGTGGTCTTTCCGGAGCCAGAAGGACCGACAATGGCGGTAACGGTGCCTGGTCGAGCATGGAAAGTGACATCTACCAATACTGGTTTATCGCCGTATCCAAACGTGACATTAAGCAGCTCGACATTTCCCGAACCATCGCCTAGGCGCGGAGTAGTGGGTTCTGGCAGGGAAGGGGCATCGGTGATGAGCTCAGTTTCTGTGAGCGCGATACGGCCGGCATCTAAACCGACGAAAGAAGAACCCAGCTGTTCAAGCGTGCGGGTAAACCTCAAGCTGATTCCGATGATCGCAATTGTTTCTAGTGGCGATAGGGCGCCTTCAACGGCAAGATCCGCGGAGACCATAATGAGAGCCACAATGAAGATCTGCACTACTATGCCGTTGAGTAGCAAAGCTAATGTGGATACCCATAGCTCGCGTATTCGTGCTTTATGGTCGATTTCTAGCGCTTGCTCTAGTGGCGCAAAAACTTGTGATTGTCCTGCCGCGCGCAGGGCTGGTTGACGGTTAGCAAATTCTACGATGCGCTGGGAGAGCTCTTTACTCGGCCCCAGTGCGCGGTTCGATGCTTTCTCACGAATCCATGCAGCCAACTGCATCACCACGAGCGCCAATGGTGCGATGATAAGAAGGACCAAGCCCAGCTTCGGGTTCCAGAAACACGCTCCTACTAACAAGGTGACAAGTGCCGCGCTATCGCGGTATATCGTTCCTTGAATATGCGCAATGGTCTCGGCCGCCACCATAAAGCGATCTGAAACGAGGCGAGATAGGCCGCCGGTATTAGCCGGTACGAACCAGCCGAGCGGTAGCGTTGCTAATTTATCGCCCACAGTCGTGTGCGCGGCTCGGATGAAATCCAAGGCCGTGTGGTAAGAGGCCATGGTTGCGAAAAATCGTAGCGCAAAAGCTACGAGCGCAATTGCCAAAAGCGTCCACATCCATGGTGCGATCGTCGTATCCCCATCGAGTGCCTTTGTAAGTGGCACGAGCGTGAGAACGGCGAGGCCATCAAGCACGCCAACGATAAGCGATAGACAAGCATACCTTTTATTGAGCTTATGGCCTACAGGACTTTGCAGCTTTTTGACACTGCGAGTGAGTAGCGGATCACGAAGACGCGAACTAACAGGCGTAGTGGCATTAGACATGAGAATTATCCTTCATAGGCTTGAGGCAGATTATTTGGTCTGCTCCTTGGATGGACTCCGGCTTGTGGGCGATGACTAAGACGGTCTTGCCTCTGACGAGTGTGGCTAGAGCTGCTTGAATTTCTGCTTCGCAGTCAGGATCAGTTGCCGCAGTAGCTTCATCCAGGATCAAGATTGGGGCATTGGTAATGATTGCCCGGGCAATAGAAATGCGTTGCTGTTGTCCACCGGATAAAGAGGTGTCCTCACCAACAACGGTGTCGAGCCCAGCCGGTAAAGCGTGAATATCAGCAGCTATGTGCGCAGCCTCTGCGGCTTGCCAGATCTCTTCATCGCGGGCTTCTGGGCGTGCAAGGCGAATGTTTTCCCGAATACTCATACGCAGTAAGTGAGGATCTTGTAAGACGAAAGCCACAGTGCGGTACAAACTGTCGAAAGTGAGATCACGGATATCCACGTTGTTGATAGTGATTGTGCCCGAATCTGGATCCTGGAAACGCGCCAGCATCGTTGCTGCTGTGGATTTGCCAGACCCGGAGGGGCCAATCAATGCCGTGACAGTGCCTGCATTTAGTTGCGCAGAAAAGTCTTGGAGGACTGGTGTGTCTGGGGCGTAGCTAAAGCTGACCTTATGGAACTCCACCTCCATGTCTTGACTACTGGCATCGAGGCTCTTTTGGCCTTCTTTCACATGGGAAATTGTCATGACTTCATCAAGGCGCAACGCCGCATTGCCAGCGAGCTGGTAAGACCACATCATTTGGCCGACGGTTTGAATCGTGCCTGGGAGCACCAGCGCAATTAACGTTGTTGCGATGACTTCAGCGACCGTGACATAGCCACCAGCTATCAGCAGGGAACCGACTCCTAGATTGATAAGGATGAGGACAGGAACCGCCACCACAGACTCTGAGATTGCGGAAACACGCAGAAGCGGACGTACCCACTCGTAATAGAATTCCGCGAATTTTTGGGCAGCTTCGCGATATCGAGCGTGGGCTTTGCCAACGGTGCCGAAAGCCTTGACGACGGAAATACCTTCGGAGAACTCCACCGCAGTCGCAGAGACCTCACCCAGATAATTATCCATTTCCGCAGTTTTTGTGCCCATATCTTTCATTGAATATGCTTGGATTGCTAGGAAAATGGGCACAGTGGCAATAGAAAGTAGACCAAGGCGCCAATCCAAGATAAAGGCATAAACCAGAAGCGCGAGGGGCGTAAAGATCGCGGCGACCTTCTCTACAGGAGCATGGGCTGTCAGGGTGTGCAGAGTTAACGTATCGTCCTCGACGGCTTTGCGGACTTTGCCGGAATTAGTCTGGCTAAACCACGAGAGTGGTGCTTTCGCAATAGCGGTAATAATTCGGCGCCGGTTAATCCCCACCAGCTTTGCATCAGCGAAGTGGGTGATTGCAAGGGCAAGGAAATAGAAGAATAGCTGGCCCAAAAATGCAGCAAGTAGCCATTTCACAATGGACGCGACGTCATCAGTTTTGCCGTCGATTAGAGCATTTCCCAGTGCCACCAACGCGACGTAGGGTGCTACGGCGAGTACCGAGGATATAAGCGCGAGAAACTGTGCGAAGTAGATGGTTGTTTGCACTGGGGCCAGTAGTTTTTTTAGAGCGACCTGGCCGGCTTTTAGCTTTGCGTGAGCCTCTTCTTCCGGTGACGCACCGTGTGATTCTGGTGCGTGGGTTCCGCTTGATTCTGTGGAACTTTGTTTTAGTTCAGACATTTCTTTCTCAATTCTTGTTGATGTCAGTCATATCGATGATTCTGGTGACTGATTCTTGGATGAATTCGTGGTCATGGGTGATGACGATGACCACTGCTCCGCTTGCTGCAAGAGATCGAAGTAGCGCAGAGATGGATTGCAGTTGGCGCCAGCCCACGCCAGAGGTAGGTTCATCGAAGATGTAGATCGCTGCTTGCTCGGCTTGGGCTGAAGCTATGGCTAAGCGTTGCCGTTGCCCACCGGACAGAGACTGCGGATGCCGTTGGGCCATTCCTGCCAGATCGAGGCGATGGAGAATCTCATTGACATCGATGTGGTCCCGCTTCTTCTTTGCCAGTCCGAGCGTGACTTCTTCTTCGGTGGTGGCTGCGAATAATTGGCGGCCAACATCTTGCATCACCATGTACGCGGCACGTCTGCGGGCAGCCGCTCCTACTCGTTTGCTGTTCAAACGGAGACTACCGCCGCGTTTGGGAGAAGCAAGACCACAAATGATCCTGGCGAGGGTGGTTTTTCCAGCGCCGTTGGGCCCGATTAAGGCGGTGACTTCGCCGCTGGGGAAAAATGCGTGGTCAATGTTTAATACCTCATGTGCGCCATAAGAAAAACAGATGTTGCTTAGCTCGAGTCCGCTCCGCTGGGGATCGGCGTTTTCGAGCGTGGGTGGTACCGGCACGCTCGCGGGCAGGGGAACATGGTGTAAGCTGCGTAGCCCCAATTGTTTGCGTTCGGGTTCGTCTAAGGCATAAAACTCCTGAGCGCGGAAACTCCGCGTTATTTTTCCCTGAGTCAAGTAAATAACTTGGTCAGCGATATCTTTTAAGAAAAAGAGACGGTGATCAGCGATAATGATCGTTGTGCCTAATTCCTTCAAGCGGTGTAGCACGCGTGCAAGAATATCGATGCTTTCCATGGAGAGATTGGACGTGGGTTCATCGAGAAGCACGAGACTGCCCGGGGACACAAGCGCGCATGCGCATGCCACGGTTTGTAACTGCCCACCGGATAGTTCTTTGAATCGCCGGCCCCGAAGATCGTTAATGCCTAGTAGCTCGACCGCTGATTGAATCCTCGACTCAATTTCTTTGGGATCTACACCAAGGTTTTCTAGCCCGAAGGCCAATTCTGCATTGACGCTTTCAGTGAAAAATTGTGTCCTTGGATTCTGGAATACTGAGGCGCTGAACTCGATGGCTCGGGACAGCGGTTCTTCCGCAGGGGTAAAAGCCTGGTCATCCTTTATAATAGTGATGGTGCCTAGTAGCTCTCCTGGATTGAAATGGGGGATGAGTCCGTTGATCAACTTGAGTACCGTGGACTTTCCCGATCCGGAATCACCGGTAATCAGTAGACACTGTCCTGGAGAGACAGAAAAAGACACATCAGATACACCTTGAATGCCTGGCCGAGCTCCCAATGGATATGTAAAAGAAACGTTGTGGGCGTCTACGCTGGTTGCGATACTGCGTTCGTTCATAAGTGGACCTCCGTGGGAAGCCAGACAGAGGCAACAACGAGGCCCAACCCAGCTAGTGCAGTTGCATCGACAAGCTTGAAGGAAAGATCGGCGGTGGTGGTTGGGCGTGCGGGTCCTCCCAATCCCCGGACAAGAGCAGAGGCAGCGAGCTCATCACCAGCGCGGACGACGGCACCTAATAAGGGGATGATCAACATCGCGGACGATTGTGTGGGCTGTGTGATCCAGCTTTTTACTCCAGGCTGGAGACCCCGAAGGACCATGGCATCGCGGATGGCTTTGGCTTCTGCCACGATGATCGGCAAAACGCGCAGGAATACCGCCGGTGGAATGGTGACCCAGCCTGGTAAACGCAGGTCCCGCAGTGCTGAGGTCAACGTGGATGGTGCGAGAGTGAGCAAGCCGAATGCGCCGATGGACATGCTGATGACAAAACGGCTTAGCCACGAAAAAATTGCCGCTGAAAAAGCGAAAAATGTGGAGCCAGGAAGCTGTAATAGGCCCCAATACCCTAGATAGGATAATGCAAAAGCGAACAGACATATAAGACCATAGTGTGGCTTTACTGTAGCTAGTGCGATGGAGCTGAAGGCGATAGAAATCAGCAGTGTCGGTAGGTGGCCGTGGCTGAGAGCTACCGCATTGATTACTAGAACAGAAAGCAGCACGGTCCGTGGATCGATCGAAGATCGACGAAGCACGCCCTGTTTTTGCAGGCTCACAGGAGACCAGCGCTTTCAAAGTGTTTGCGGCTGACGCGAACTCCGACCTTTCCTCCGATAAAGCCGATGATGAGCGCACAAATGGTCAGTACTCCAATGGTCCATGGCTGGAAGATATCCGACATAGCATCGGCATATTCTTGACCCATTTGGTCTGCGATATCGACGTAGTAGGAGTCCGTATCCAGAATTAGCGGGATAAAAGGCATAGAAATCCAGACACAGAAGACGCTGTAGGCAATAGGGAAGGATTTGGCAATACTGAGGTGGCTTTTTGTAATAATCAAATCCGCGATAAACCCTAGAATTATGCTTCCCAGCAGGGTCCAGAAGTAGTGTCCGGTGAGCATGAATGCTAGTCCGTTAATACCACCGACGAGGGTGAAAGCACCCATTTTGGGCGTGCGGGCGGCATAAAGCGCTAGCACGATTCCGTTTGCGATTGCCGCGATGAACCATCCAATAAACATGAATTGTGGTCCTGCGAATCCAATCATTCCGCTTACAAAGGTGATTACAAAGTAAAGTGCAGCAAAGATACCAGCATTGATGAGATCTCTGGTGTTTAAACGTGCCGTCGCCCCACTGGATGAGCTTGTACTCCGTGCGGGCGTAGAGGACTGTTGGGTCATAGTAAACCTCGATTCATGAACAGATGGAAAGGCAAGCCTTACCTAATACAGATAGTGCTGTATATAAACTATTTCTAGTTTTGATCTGAAGATTCACCCTTAATGGGGGCGAATGTAGATAAGCGGACATCAAGCACGCCTTTCCACCCCAGCAGTGCCCTCTTTTTTCTATCGGGTGGCGTGCACAATGACCAAAGCTTGGCTTCTTGGAGATGCGGACGGTATAAGCGAGTATTTCTCCATTCCGCGTCGCGCCATTCCACGGGAACCTGAGGCGCTAGTACATGCCAAACGCACTCTGCTCTCTCTCGTCCACGAATATGCTCCACGTGAGCTCAAAGAAGAGTTCGTATCTACGCTGGGAACACAGGTGCGGATGGGTCCGCTGTTTGCTGATCACCTCACCGAATTTGGCCGTGATCACTGGGATATTGACGCCGCCCGCCAGCACTGTCCCAGCCTGCAGCGTGCCTGGCTGCGTCTAACTGCCGCTGCTTCTTCCAGCACAGCTCGCTAATCCCTCAGTTTTCCACCGAACTTACAAGGTATATTTCTGCCATGCCCACTTCCTTGCTCGCCGCCCTGCCCGGCATCCTCACCGCCGCACGCGAAGAGGCTGAGCAGGCGAAGGCCGCGGCCGCGCCACTCACGGACGCCGAGGGCACCATCCTGCACGGCGACAATCTGCAGGCCCTCGCGGGGCTTCTCGCCGGAGGTGCGGCGGGCACGGTCGGCCTCATCTACATCGATCCGCCCTTCGACTCCCGCGCGGAGTACGCGGCGACGGTTACGGTGCCTCTCTCCGATGGACGCGCCGTCGACATCACGCGGCCGGCGTATAAGGACTCGTGGGGGCACGGCGGCATCGGAAAGCTGAGCGCTACGGATGCCAGCACAGCGGCCTATCTGGGGATGCTTGCGCCGCGGCTTATCCTCATGCGCGAGCTCCTCGCGGAGTCCGGCTCCATCATGGTGCACCTCGACTGGCACGTGGGCCATTATGTGCGCGTGCTGCTCGACGAGATATTCGGGCGCGAATGCTTCATCAATGAGCTGGTGTGGCGCTACGGCAAAATGAGTCGGACTACGCGCCGCTTTCCGCAGAACCATGACACGATTTACTTCTATGCACGCGACCCGCACCGCTATTACTTCCAGCCGGTCAAGGGCGCGGAAAGCGAATACAAGAAGCGTTACGCGCGACGGCTGCGCGGAGACAAGCTCTACTGGGGCGACGTCAAGGAGAGCACGGATCGGCTCATCGCGGGCCGCGCGCGCAAACGAGTGAAGGAACTCGGACGCGAACTGGTCGATGAAGACGTGCTCTTCGACTTCACTTCGGAGTTCAAAGTGCAGGACGACGTCTTTTACGACATCTCGATTATCAAAGGCAATGCCGCGGAACGTTTGGGTTACGACACCCAAAAGCCGGAGAAGCTACTCGCCCGGCTCATCGAGGCTGCGTGCCCGCCCGGTGGGCTCGTCGCTGACTTCTTTGGCGGTTCGGGCACGACGGCCGCGGTGGCGCAGCGCACCGGCCGACGGTTTATCACGGGTGATGTGGGCGCGGCGGCGGTGAGCGTCATGCGCGCGCGGTTAGGCGTACCGATACGCGCTCTTGTCGACGCCGCGGAAGCCCAGGTCATTGACGCGCAGGTTCGCGTCCTCGATGGGCGCTTGGCTCTGGTCGACTTTGCGTATCGCGACGTTTCCGCGGTCGCGGCGGCGTTGGGCCTTGACGAGGAGAACGCACGGAAACTAGCGGAGATTCATGAAGCGGAGCCGCTGGCGCTCGCGGCCACGTGGACGGTAAGTACTGCGGATGGCACGGAGATCTATTCGGGACCCGTCGCACCCGTGGAGGGCCCCGGCGCGCAGGTCGAAGTCAGCGATGTCTTTGGACACCGCGCGACGATCTACCTCTAGGACATATGAGCGGCCTCTGCGTCCATGGATCCGGGGCTTATATGTGCTGAACGTAGATCATGATGTCGCGAGTGGGGGTAGTCATGCGGGAGTGCAGAGCGTAACGGCCTTCACAATATGGGGTGACGCGGGCTACACTACACAACATATTGTTCAACAATCCCGCCCGGGACCTCAGGGCGTCACAGTAGAAAGGACCGGCCCCACATGAGCGCGCTGCGCATTGACCTCAACGCCGACCTCGGAGAGACCACCGCAGGCAACCCCGTCGCGGACGACGCGGCGATGCTGGAGATGGTCTCCTCGGCCAACGTCGCCACCGGCTTCCATGCGGGCGATGCCCACTCCATCGCGCAGACCGTCCGCGCGGCCGCCGAGCGCGACGTCGTCATCGGCGCGCACGTGGGCTACAACGATATGGCTGGCTTTGGCCGCCGCTTTATCGAGTACCAGCCGGAGGAGCTTGCAGACGAGGTCACCTACCAGATTGGCGCGCTCGACGCCCTGGCCCGCGCGGCTGGCACGAAGGTCGCTTACGTCAAGCCGCACGGAGCGATGTACAACGCGATCGTCCACCACGAGGCGCAGGCCAAGGCCGTTGTGGACGGCGTCAAGGCCTTCGGCGATATCCCGCTCATGCTCCTGCCCGGCGGCGTCGCCGTCGACATCGCAGAGAAGAATGGCCTGACCGTCATCCGCGAGGCCTTCGCGGACCGCAACTACAACCCGGACGGCACGCTCGTCTCCCGCACGTTGGACTACGCGGTGCTCGAAACCCCCGAGGAGGTCACGGCGCGCGTGCTCCAGGTCGCAGAGACCGGCTCGGTTACCGCCTACGACGGCACGCGCCTCGACGTCGACGCGCAGTCCATCTGTACCCACGGCGACTCGCAGGGCGCGGTGAACATGCTGCGCAGCGTCGTGGCAACGCTCAAGGATAAGGGCATCGACGTGCGGAGCTTCATCTAATGCGTATCCATCCCGTGGGCACGCGCGCGCTGCTCATCGACTTAGACGGCTTGGACCAGGTCATGACGTGGCATGGTGCACTCGAGTCCGAGCCGCTGCGCGACCAGGTCGACTGCATCGCCGCCGCGACCACGCTCCTGCTCACCTTTGAAACCCCCAACGCCGCCGCCGAGGCCGCGCGTTTCCTCCCCAGCTTCGAGCCCGCCAGCCGCGCCGCCGCCGAGCCGCGCACTGTGGAAATCGACGTTCTGTACGACGGCGAGGACCTCGAGGAGGCCGCCCAACTCGCGGGAATGACCCCGGACGAGCTCATCGAATGGCACACGTCGACCGAGTGGACCGCCGCGTTCGGCGGCTTTGCGCCGGGCTTTACCTACTGCGCGCCGGCCGACCCGGGCCGCAGCCTGGCGATGCCCCGTCGCGCCACGCCCCGCACCGCCGTCCCGGCGGGCGCAGTGGGCATCGCGGGCGACTTCTCGGCCGTCTACCCGCGCGTCTCCCCCGGCGGCTGGCAGCTACTCGGCACCACCACGACGCCCATGTGGCAGTCCCAAGCGCAGCCGCCCGCACTCGTCCAGCCCGGCGACCGCGTGCGCTACCGCGCGGTGTCGCAGCTTCCGGAGCTGCTGCCGGATACGTCGCGCCACGCCGGCGCCCCGGCGCGCCTGCCGCGCCTCGAGGTCGTCGAGGCTGGCCTGCTCACCTTGTACCAGGACCTCGGCCGCCCGGGGCGCGGCAACCTGGGGGTCACGCCCTCGGGTGCGGCGGACCGCGCAGCCGCAGCGACGGCCAATATCGCGGTGGGCAACCCCCGCGGTGCGACGGTGCTCGAAAACATTGGCGGGCTCACGGTGCGTGCGCTCACCGATACCGTCGTGTGCGTCACCGGCGCCGTCGCCCGCGTCAAGCTGGGCACCATGCCGGTTCACCTCGCCCGCCCCGTGCTCGTCACAGCGGGCCAGACGCTCACCATCGACAATGCGACGCTGGGCCTACGCTCCTACGTCGCGGTTCGCGGCGGCATCGTCGCCGACGCCGAGCTCGGCTCATCCGCCACTGACATTCTCTCCGGCCTCGGCCCAGACCCCGTCCACAAGGGCGACGTCATCGGCGTGTTGCCGCGCTCGACGGCCATGACGGACGCGCAGCTCGCCAACCCGCTGCGCGTCACCGAGGAAAGCGGCCGCACCGTCGGCCGTCTGCGCTGCGTGCTCGGCCCGCGCGACGACTGGTTCCCGGCCGACGCCGTGCACGCCTTCACGGAGACCGAATGGACCGTCACGCCGGATTCCAACCGCGTGGGTCTGCGCCTCGACTCCGAGGTCACCCTCGAGCGCAACCGCTACGAGGAGCTGCCCTCCGAGGGCATGGTCGCGGGCTCTGTCCAGATTCCGCCTAACGGCAAGCCCGTGGTCTTCCTGCGCGACCACGCCGTCACCGGCGGCTACCCCGTCGTGGCGACGGTACTAGAAGAAGACATTGATATCGCGGCCCAGCTCCCGCCGGGGGCCCGCGTCCGCTTCGAGATTGTGGAGAAGTAAAAACATGAAGATTCAGACCGTGCTCATCGCCAACCGCGGCGAGATCGCTGTGCGTATTGCGCGCACCGCCCGCGACCTTGGCATGAAGTCCATCGCCATCTACTCCGAGGCCGACGCCGGTGCCCTGCACACGCAGGTCGCGGACGAGGCCTACGCCCTGCCGGGCAACACCGCGGCGGATACGTACATGAACGTCCCCGCCATCCTCGATATCGCGGTGCGCGCTGGCGCGGACGCCGTCCACCCGGGCTACGGCTTCCTGTCGGAGAACTCCGAGTTCGCCCGCGCCGTCACCGGCGCCGGCCTGACCTGGGTCGGCCCCTCGCCGGACGCCATCGACTTGCTCGGCGACAAGATTGCGGCCCGCCGCGTCGCCGAGGAGGTCGGCGCCCCGCTGGCGCCGGGTACCTCGGACCCCATCGACGACTGGCAGGAGGCCCGCGAGTTCGCGCAGAAGCACGGCCTCCCCATCGCGATTAAGGCGGCCTACGGCGGCGGCGGACGCGGCCTCAAGGTCGTCGACGATCTCGAGTCCATCGAGGGCGCCTTCAACTCCGCCGGCCGCGAGGCCCGCGAGGCCTTCGGCCGCGCCGAGTGCTACGTCGAGAAATTCCTCACCCACCCGCGCCACGTCGAGGCCCAGGTCATCGCGGATACCCACGGCAACGTCGTCGTGCTCGGCACGCGCGACTGCTCCACGCAGCGCCGCTTCCAAAAGCTCGTCGAGGAGGCCCCGGCCCCGGGGCTCACTGACGCCCAGCGCGAGGGCATCATCGAGGGCGCCCGCGCCATCTGCCAGAAGGTCGGCTACACCGGCGCCGGCACCGTCGAGTACATCGTCTCTGAGGACGGCACCATCTCCTTCCTCGAGGTCAACACCCGCGTCCAGGTCGAGCACCCCGTCACCGAGGTCGTCACCGGCGTCGACATCATCGCCGAGCAATTCCGCGTCGCCGCGGGCGAGGAACTCTCGCTCACCGAGGATCCCGCCTCCCACGGTCACGCCTTCGAGTTCCGCATCAACGCCGAGGACATCCTCAACGGCTTTGCGCCCTGCCCTGGCACCATCGTCGCCTTTGAGCCGCCCACCGGCCCCGGCATCCGCGTCGACGCCGCCGTGCGCTCCGGCTCCATCGTGCCGCCGTACTACGACTCGCTCATCGCCAAGCTCATCGTGTGGGGCCCGACGCGCGAGGTCGCTCTACGCCGCGCGCAGCAGGCACTCACGGAGTTCACCATCAACGGCGTGCGCACCGTGCTCCCCTTCCACCGCGACATGGTCCACGAGCCCGCCCTCGTGAACCTCGACTCCGGCACGGGCGTCTACACCGACTGGGTTGACCACAACTACCGCCCGGGCGGCGCCGTGCAATCCGCGCCGGTGGAGTCCATCTACGCCCAGCGCCGCACCGTCGCCGTGGAGATCGACGGCAAGCTCGTCAACATCGGCTTCCCCGCCGAGCTCTTCACCGCGCCTTCCGATGCCCCCTCCTCCGCACCGTCTACCGGCGCCGCCCCCACCGACGAGAACGCCGTCACCAGCCCCTTCCAGGCCAACCTCGTGGACTGGCACGTCGCCAACGGCGCGCAGGTCAGCGAGGGCGATGTCATCGCCACCGTCGAGGCCATGAAGATGGAATCCACCATCAAGGCCCCGCACACCGGCACCATCACGCTCCAGGCGAAGCCGGGAGACAAGCTCACGCCCAGCACGGTCATCGCCACCATCGCCTAAGTCGGTGAATCCAGGCTCGGACTCCGTCGCCGTAGAGTAAGGTCAAACGCATGCTTGCTGACACCGTGACCTCTGCCCTGCGCGAGGCTATCTCCGATGGCGAGTTCGAGCCTGGCCAACAGCTCAGCGAAATCCGCGCCGCCGAACGCTTCGATTGCTCGCGCAATACCCTGCGCGAAGCTTTCGCCATGCTCGGCGCACAAGGCTTGGTCCACCGCAAGCCCAACCGCGGCGTCTTCCTCGCTGTCCCGGACGCAGAATTCGTGCGCGATCTTTATCTGGCCCGCGCGGCCCTCGAACCCGCTGGCGTGCGGTGGGGCACGTTCGACGACCCCGGCGCACTGGTCACGCTCACGGCCTCGGCGCGCGAGCACCTGGACGAGCCCGGCCACGCAATGGTGTCGAATATCAACCAGCGCTTCCACCGTGCCCTCGTGGCGAGCCTGGGCAGCGTCTCGCTCGACCGCGAGATGTCCAACCTGCTCGCCCGCATGCGTCTGAGCTTCCTGCGCGTCATCCCCCGCTACCCCGATCTCCACGCCTCCCACATCGACGGCAACGTGGAGCTTGCCACGCTCATTGCCGAAGGCAAGCGCGAGGACGCCGCGGAGCTTTCCCGCGCGACGCTGCTGGGCACGCTCGACAAGATCCTCGCCGTACTGGACTAGCTCTCGCCCTCTGTGTCACTGCCAAAATCGCCACATCTGCGCCGATTTTTCGCGCGTTGAGGCAACGAGCCCTGTACTACGGCACCTGGTATTCGAGGTCCCGCGCGTTGGTCACGAGCATCGTGCCGGGCTGGTGCGTAATCGCCAGGCTCGGCTTGGATTCCATGACGATGGCCTGCGGGGTCACGCCGCACGCCCAAAAGACCGGCACGGTGCCCGCTGGGATATCGACGGCCTCGCCGAAGTCTGGCTGCGTGAGGTCCGCAATTCCGATGGCGGCCGGGTCGCCCACGTGCACGGGCGCGCCGTGAACGGACGGGTAGCGCGAGGTAATCCGCACCGCGTCGGCGACCTGGGCGGCCGGGATGGGGCGCATGGACACGACCATGGGTCCGGAGAACACACCCGCCGGGGTCGTGGGGATGGTCGTGCGGTACATGGGCACGTTGCGGCCCTGCTCGATGTGCGCGACGGGCACGCCGTTGTCGAGGAGAGCCGTCTCAAAGGTAAAGGAACAGCCGATAAGGAACGCGACCATGTCCTGGGACCAGTAGGCGGTGGCATCGGAAGGCTCGGCGATGAGCTCGCCGTCACGGAAGACGCGGTAGCCGGGGATATCGGTCCGGATGTCGCCGCCGGGCAGGAGCTCGGAGGAATACTGCCCTGCCTCGAGGACACCCACGATGGGGCACGGCTTGGGGTTACGCTGCGCAAAAAGCAGAAAATCGAAGGCGTATTCCTGGGGCACGGCAAGCAGATTGGCTTGCATGTAGCCGCGCGCCAGGCCCGCTGTCGTGGTGAGCGCCTGGGTGCGCGCTGCGGCGCGAACCTCTTCGGGAATCATCATTATGCCCACAGCGCCGTGATGCCGGAGAAGGCCTTGACGCCGATGAAGATGGTGAGCAGCCAGGCCAGCAAGCCGATGCCCAGCAGCCACGCAGGGTACTTATAACCGCCCAGTAGGTCGCGGCGGCGCCAGGCGACCCACATGACGACGGCAAAGCCGATGGGAAGGATAAGGCCGTTGAAGGCACCGGCGAAGATGAGGAGCTTCTGCGGAGCGGAGTTCATGATGGCGAATGCGACGGTGCACACGACGATGAAGGCGACCGTTAGGAAGTTGCGGGTGCGCGGGGCGACCTGCTGCGTGGTGACGAAGGAGATGGAGGTGTAGGACGCACCGATGACCGAGGACAGGCCCGCGGCGAAGAGGACGACGCCGAAGGCGCGGAGGCCGAACTGGCCGGCGGCCTGGAAGAAGGCGTCCGCAGCCGTGTTCTCCTTGGAGAGGGTCACGCCGGTGGCGACGACGCCGAGGATGGCGAGGAAGAGCAGGACGCGCATGATGCCGGTGATGATGATGCCCCACACGGAGGTCTGCGTGATGTTCTTGATATTCTCCGGTCCGGTGAGTCCGGAGTCGATAAGGCGGTGGGCGCCAGCGAACGTGATGTAGCCGCCCACAGTGCCGCCCACGAGCGTGGTGATGACGAAGAAGTCGATCTCCTCGGGCAGGAACGTATTCTTCAAGGCCTCGCCGACCGGCGGCTGGGAGACGATGGCAACGTAGAGCATGAGCAGGATCATGATGGCGCCGAGCGCGGCGACGAGACGGTCGAGAGCCACGCCCGCGCGCTTGGACAGGAAGATGAACACGGCGATGGCTGCGGCGATGATGCCGCCCCAGCGCGCGTCGATGCCGAGCATGGCGTTGACGCCCAGGCCCGCGCCGGCGATATTGCCGATGTTGAAGACGAGGCCGCCGATGAAGACGAAGATCGCCATGACCCAGCCGAGGCCCGGCAGGACGGTGTTGCCCAGCTCGTTGGCGCGCAGGCCGGAGACGGCGAGGACGCGCCAGACGTTGAGCTGCACCGCGATGTCGACGAGGATCGACAGGAGGATGGCAAACGCGAAGGCCGCGCCCATTTGGACGGTAAAGACCGAGGTCTGGGTGAGGAAGCCCGGGCCGATGGCCGAGGTAGCCATGAGGAACATGGCGCCGGCCATGGCGCCGATGCCCTTGGGCGGATTCTTCTGGACGGGCGTTGCCGTTGTTTCCGTGCTCACGATGGGCTCCTTTGAGTGATGAGGGTCGCAGAGGTGTGTGATGTCGATCATCATAGAGGTTTGTTCAACAATCTGTAAATAGGGTGGGGCGGGCCACTCCCCCGCTGCGTCGAGAACCAGGGTGCGCAACGGGGACGCGGACCTGAATCGCACAGGCGGGCGCGGTGCGATTAACTTAGAGGCATGGCAAAAAAGGACGCGATCGATATCACCACCCTCATGGGCAAGTCCTCGCGCACCTACGCCACGCGCAAGGTCACCCAAGAGATGATCTCCGCGCGCACCCACGTGGCCATCGCGCTGTGGGATATCCCCTGGAAGTCGGCACCGCACGGCAAGCTCTACGGTTGGGTCATCGCGGTCGAGGCGGGCGGCAAGCGCCGCTTCGTGCGCACCGGCAAGACGATGAACGCGGACCCCTACCCCCAGGTCTTCGCCGAGTTCGAGCGCGCGGTCAAAGGCGTTCCCAAGCCCATCTGGGTCGTGGTGGGACGCCGTCAGGCGGCGTTGGGCACGCGCATCCGCCGGGCGGGCTACCTCGTCACCGGCTCGTTCGCGGACGAGAATAAAGCGGGCAACCGGGCACGCGGACTGCGCAAGCAGCACGAGGCCCAGGCCGTGCGCCGCTCGAAGAAGGAAGGCGAGCGCCCTGCCAAGCAGGCGCCGGCGATCGAGGCGCCGCCCACGCATTGGCTCCCCAACCGCTCGCGTTGTGCGGGCCGGGGCCAGCAGGTGCGCATTGCGACTGACGCGTCCTCGGACACGCTATCTAAGGGCGCGATGTGCTTCGTCGCCTCCAATGGCGACTACCAGCTACGCACGCGGATGACGAAGGCAGGCACGGACGAGCTCGAGCTGGAGACCATCACGCTCGCGCTCAAGTACGCGCTGAAGAACGGCTTCGAGCGCGTCATCATCGAGACAGATTCCGTCGCGGCGCTCGAGGCCGTGGACAATATCCTGGCCGGCGGGCGCGGCGCAAAGTCGCGGCGCACGTGGCGCGGCGTCTCCTCGGGCGCACGTTCGCGCTTCCAGCAGGCGTGGCGGGACTTCAACAAGCAAGGCAAGGCGACCATCGGCCGCGTGCTAGGGCATGCGGGCGACCCACTCAACCACGCCGCGGACCGCATCGCGTACCTGGGTCTGCGTGCCTCGAACTTCCCCGAGAAAGAGTCGCGCGCGACCGCATGGAAGGAAATCGACAACATCCTGCGCCAACTGCCGGGCAAGCTGGGGCGCTAGTTAGTTCGTGGGCGACTGGTCGCAGCCGATGTCGAAGGTCTCGTCGCGCGCGGGCTCGTCCGCGTAGGCGACGTCGAGCCTCGAGTAGAGCTTCGCGTTGTAGCCGCACTCCTGGGGCTTGCGCACAGTGACGGTGACGGGCAGCTCTGTGAAGCCAGAGTCCGCACAGTTGGGGTCACAGTCGTTGATAAAGGCCGTGCCTTCCGCGCGGGCGGAGTCGGCACCCCAGTTCGACCACTTGAGGTCACGGACGAGGTAGTTGTTGTCCGCGCAGGCGAGCGAAATCAGTTCGGGGCCCTCGAGTCCGGTCACGGAGACGCAGCCCAGGATAGCCGTGGCCTCGACGCGGGTAGTCACGTCCGGGGCGACGAGGCCATGGACCTCCACGATCTGGCCGGTGGACGGTAGAACACTGAAGCTCACGTGGTCCGCGTCGCGGTAGACGGTGACGAGCGAGTCTTCACCCTCCGTAATGTCCGCGCTGCCCAGGTCGTTGCCGCCGGCCGCCGCGAGGTTGTCATAGACGAACTTCTGCTGTGCGGAGGTCAGCCCTGGGTGCAAAAGAAGCTGGAGCGAGCCGAGCGCGGCGTCGCCATACGTGGCGACGGCGAGGTCGCGCAGGGCGTCGGCGGAGAGGGCATCGGCAAGCTGGGCGAGCGTGATGCGGGGCGAGGGGTCGAAGTCCGCGAGCGCGGCGGAGGTGCCCTCGGTGCGGGTGTCCTGGCGCAGCTGACCGGCTTGGACCTCGTATTCCGTGGTGACGGTGGCCTGGCCGTCGCTGTCCGTGCGCTTCATGTACTCCTGACCGAGGGTCGGGGCATCCGCCTGGCTTGCCGATGCCTCCCCGGCCCGGGCAAGCACCTCCTCCGCCGTCGCCTGGGGCGTGGCGTTATTGCTCAAGCCCGGAATGACGGCGACGCCGAGGGCCAGCACCGCGACGGCCGCAGCAGCGACGAGGAAGGGACGGCGCTTCTTCTGGGCAGGTTGTGTGAGACGTTCCAGGAGGGCGTCGGCGCGCTCCTGCTGTTCGGGGGTGAGTGACTCGTCGGGGACGGGGTTAGCCGCAGCAAGTTGGGCGAGAGGATCGTTCATGACGGTTGTCCTTAGTGGGAGCCGGCGCTGTCAAGGGCGCGGGCGAGGCTGGTGCGCGCGCGGTGAAGACGCACGCGGGCGTTCGTGGGAGTGAGACCTAGGACCTCAGCGAGCTCGGCCGGCGTGAGGCCCTCCCACGCGTGGAGGGTGAGAATCTCACGCTCAGCGGGACTGAGAGTGAGCAGTGCACGGTTGATATCGAGGTTCAGATCGCTGTGGCTCGCAAAATCCTCGGCCAGGGGATCCGCCTCCGGCTGCTCGAGATCCACGAGCCGCGGACGGCGCTCCTGCGCGCGATAGTGTTCGCGCAAGACGTTGCGGGCGACGCCGTAGAGCCACGGGAGGACGTCGCCTTCAATCTGGTCGAAGTTGCCCCAGGCGCGCTCGAAGACGTCAGCGGTGAATTCCTCGACGTGCTCTGCGGGCGCGCGGCGCGCAAAGAACGCGCGCACGGCAGGGTAATGCGCCCGGAAAGCCTCGCTAAAGGCTTTCCGGCGCGCGGCGGGGAAATAGGTGACGGACACTGACTGCTTTCTTGGGGTGTACCTATGGTGGTGGCGCGGCGTGAGCTGTCGGCCGCCTGTGCGGTTTAGCTGCGAGCTGTCTGGGCCGTGCCGTTGCCGGCGTCGGCGAAGCGCGCGGTGGTCGTCGCTCCGTTCTCGCAGGTAACAGTGTACGTGTGGTAGCCGTCAGCCGGACCGGGGCCAATCTGCTCCGGCGCGGTAATCTCGCCCATGAGGTAGCCAGCATCTGCCGCCGGCCGCAGGACGGCGTGGGCACCGAAGCTCGTGGTGAGGTCCGCGCGTGTGCTGTTGTCGGGGCACGTCGCGGTGAACGTCATCTCCATGCCAGGCTTGAGGATGTCCTCCGTGCCAGCAGTCATGGCGGGGGCATCGCTCGCGCCCGTGGCAATCGCTACCCCACCCGCGGTAAGGACGGCGACGGTGGCGGTGGTGATGGCGATGATTCCCTTTTTCATGAGAGGACTCCTTCTTCTCGTGATGGCGCTTCGTACTGGCATCCTTTCCTGCCGGAAGCCTTTCACCCTCCTTGTGGTTGTTTGGGTGCACAGCGTTACAACGAGCCCTGCATTTCTCTGGCTATTCGTTGAATTTGCCCGCCACAATGAGCGCAACCAGCGGAAATACCTCAGCGCGGCACCTACCAGTACCGCACCAGTTCCGGGCGACTCGTCTTCGCAGCGACAAGTAACCATGGTGATTCTGGCCCCCGTTTTCGCCCTCAAGGACGGCGTGATCCACCCCGTGGGCATGATGGAAGGCCGCTACGAGGGGACACTGAATCTGGCCGTCATGCCGCTCGATCAGATCATGCCGGCGCTGCGTCTCGATTCGGTGCCTTTAATTCCCCAGACATAGGACAGCCCCCAAGAAAGGCACCGCCGCTCAGCTTTCGACGTTCGATAGAGGTTGCGCTCCCCATCGACGGAACCGAGCGGCGGCATGTCCTGGCGGGCCCCAATACACCGCCAAGTAAATGGAATGAACCCTTGCACGAAGGTTCATCAAATGGTGGGGTGAGTTAAAATATGCACCATTTTGACGTAATACGAAAGGACTTCGCGGCGCCGTTATAAAAAAGTTACTTAAACAATCGGCGCGAACAGGGCTTTTAGGTGCATGTTCAATAGGTTGACAGAAATGGGGGCGGAATGCGGGGGTGAAAACGTGCGCCCCACAGTCTCACCCCGTGGAATTGATATGCACTCAGAGGAATTTTATACCGGCTGCGCTCCGCGCTCCCGCGCGGGCACCGATGCCTGCACGCGTCGCCCATCGAGACGACGAACAAGGAAGGCATAGATAGCGCCGTTATGTTGTGCATGACGGCCGCGCATGCCCCTGGCAAGGCCGCCTCGGGCGCAAAGAACTGTGCGGCCATACCGGAGTGTTCAAGGCATGCTCCTAGGAAGGTGTCAACACATAACAGGACCATGCATGGGTGGCAGTGGTATGACGACTACACTGGGCGTAGCGTGCAACACCGATTAGTGCAAAATGTAACTTCGCACAATTTACGCCCTCGACAGGGAGTGCACTATTTTCCGAAAGAGGATCCGCCCGGCCGAATGCGGGGTCGCGACAATTTCCCGCGCATAGTTAACCAAGCGCTGATCAAAGGGTGTGGGAGCTGAAATGACCCGGGCCGGAACACCCAAATGCCAGGCCCACAACCGCGTCCTCAGAACATGAAAATTGTTAGTTACAACGATGAGACGGCCAGCCCCACCGGCAAGTCGCCACGCATTTTCAAGATTCTCATTCGTCGATGTCGCCTCGTTATCTTCGATCACCCCATCAAACCCGTGCTCCTCGAGGTAGCGACGCATGGCGGGCGCCTCGCCCTTACCGCTGACGATGAAAGTCTGCCCAGGTACCGCTGCAGCCATCGCCGCGCGCAAACGCTCCTCGAGCAATATTCCTGGACGCCCGCGCTTGACGCGCGAGCCGAGAACAACGATAGGATCCACGGGGATAAGCATAATCGTTGCGCCACCAGGCAAAGAATGGACACATGCCAGTGAGTCCGGCGGTGTGTACGGCGCATGCGCGCGAAGAAAGCGCTACTCACCCATTAACTTGGCGCGGAGGTTCGCGTCTTTCTGCTCGACCTCGGCAGCCATATTCGCCTGGTAGTCGACCATCTTTTGCAGAAGCTCCGCGTTGCCAGCGGACAGGATACGCACGGCGAGCAAGCCGGCATTCTTGGCGCCGCCGATGGAGACGGTCGCGACGGGTACGCCTCCGGGCATCTGGACGATGGAGAGAAGGGAATCAAGTCCGTCCAAGTCCTTAAGCGCACGCGGAATACCGATGACAGGCAGCGGCGTGGCGGCCGCGACCATGCCCGGCAAGTGGGCTGCACCACCGGCGCACGCGATGATCGCCTTAAGGCCGCGCGTGTGAGCGGATTTGGCGTAGGACAGCATCTTCTCCGGGGTACGGTGCGCGGAGACCACGCCTATCTCGAAGGGGATGCCGAAGTCCGCGAGGACCTGGGCGGCGGGTTCGACGGTGGGCCAATCGGAATCGGAGCCCATAATGAGGCCGACCTGTGCATTCATATTCTTCTCCTCGAAAGTAGTGGGGGTTAAGCCTGGTCGGCCCATTCGGCGTGGACCAGAAAGTACGCGGCGAGCTTGGCGTCGCGGCGGGTGGCGGCGACGGTGGCGGCATCGGCGGCATTGCCGGTGAGATTGACGTGGCCAATCTTGCGGCCCGGACGGTGGCCCTTGCCGTAGAGGTGGATCTTGGCGTTAGGGAAACGGCGAGCGACCTCGACGACACGGTCAGCCATGGGCATAGCCGGATCCTCGTCGGCGCCCAGCACGTTAGCCATGACGGTAATGGGCGCGGAGGCAGACGGATCGCCCAGCGGGAGGTCGAGGACGGCGCGCAGGTGCTGCTCAAACTGGCTGGTAATGGAGCCTGCCTGGGTCCAGTGGCCGGTGTTGTGGGGGCGCATGGCCAGCTCGTTGACGGCGATATCCTCTGCGCCCTCGTCGTTGGTGTAGGCGAAGAGCTCGACAGCGAGCACGCCCGTCACGCCGAGCTCGGTGGCGATCTGCACGCCAAGATCCGTGGCACGCTGTGCGAGCTCGGGAGCGAGATCCGGAGCGGGCGCGATGGCTTCGGCGCAGACGCCGTTTTCCTGCACGGACATGGTGATCGGCCAGACCTTGACCTCACCAGAGGGATTGCGAGCGACGAGGATAGACAGCTCGCGGGTAAGCGCCACCTTCTTCTCCGCCATGAGCGGGGTGCCAGCCTCGAGCAACTCAGCGACGAGGGACTCGAGCTCAGTCAGGTCCTTGGGGAACCACACGCCGTGACCGTCATAGCCGCCGCGGCAGGCCTTGAGACAGACGTTACCGTCGACCTCGTTCCAGAAGTTCTGGGCATCCTCCGCCGAAGAGATGTCGGCGAAGGGCGGCACTGGTGCGCCGAGCTCGCGCATGCGGCGGCGTTGCACCAGCTTGTCCTGGGCGTTAATGAGGGCGCTCGGGGCGGGCTGGACGCTGTAGCCGGCGTCGAGCATGGCCGCGAGGGCATCGGAAGGCACGTGCTCGTGGTCGAAGGTGACGGCGTCCGAGCCCTCGGCGACGGCGAGACAGTTCGCGGTGGAGTGATAGTCCCCCACCGTCACGGCAGGAATGACCTGCGCCGCCGAGGAGTCTGGGGCACCGGCGAGGAGTTGGATTTTGATCCCTAATTCAACGGCCGCCGGTTGCATCATGCGCGCGAGCTGGCCGTCTCCGATAACACTTACTGTCTTAATCACGCCCTACATCCTACTAGCCGCCCTCGCGGCCTTTATGGCTAGCGCCACAGCGGCGAGCTGTACTGCTCCAGTTCGGAGGCTACGGCGCGCTCGATACGCTTCGTGCGCGGCAGATCCGGGAAATAAAGTGCCCGATCGTAGCCGCGAATAGCAAGCGAAATCCCGCCGCGGCGGCGGCGCACGCCCACGACATCGGAAAGCGGAATGGAGTCAATCTTCTTGCCTGTCCGCGCGATAATGCGCGTCGTCGTAAGGATGAACCGACGGCGGCGTGCGCGATAGACCGGCAGGACAAAGCGCCACAGCACGAGGATGCCCCAGAGCACCACCACGGCGTTGCGCACCGTTGCTTCAAAGCCATGTGCGTCCAGGTAGCCAATGCCGATCCAGGCGAGACCCGTGATGAGGATGAGCTCGAGGACAGGGAAGATGAGCGAGCGATACGGCGCCGTCACGTCGACGACGGGATACTCGCCCGGGCGCATCTTCATAAGATTCATGACTCCTCATCCTAGACGTCCCTCGCCCCAACAGCCGCACCCTGCAACGCTCACAGGAAGCATTCAACGAACGTCCTAGAAAACTCTGCGGTAATTCCACAGGCAGGTGGAAGGAAACAAAAGTGTTCTCACATCTCAGCGCCGCAGAGTAAAGAGCGACACCGAGTTAGAAAGGTCTGCTTCCAATGAGCACCGATATCGCAATCATGATGGGCGTCGACATCATCGCCATCGTCCTCCTCGTCTTTGCCGTTTACCTGCCCCGCCACCAGCGCGCCGATCTGGTTGTCGCTTTCATCGGCGTCAACATCGGAGTGTTGGGCGTCTCCCTCATGCTCGCCGACATGGAAGTCTCCGCCGGCGTGGGCCTGGGTCTCTTCGGCGTCCTGTCCATCATCCGACTGCGCTCCTCCGAGATTTCCCAAACCGAGATCGCGTATTTCTTTGCCGCGCTCGCCACAGGGCTTATCGCCGGCTTGTCGGATGAGGTCAACCCCATCGCCATCGGCGCCATCATCCTCATCGTCCTCGCCCTCGTCATCGTCGATTCCCAGCTGCTCTTCGGCGGCTACTTCGTCCAGGAGATGACCCTCGACCGCGCGATCACCGACCAGGATGAGCTCAAGGATGAGCTGGAAGACATGCTCGATGCCCAAATCCTCGGCGTGACCACCCACCGCGTCGACATCGTCAACGACACGACCTGGGTCCAGGTCCGCGGCCGCCGCAGCCCGCTCGAGCGTCGCAAGGACTCCACGGCGAAGCACGCCGAAGCCGCACACTCGGAGTTGGCTCATGTTCAGTAGATTCGACTCCATAACCCTCGACGAAATGAACGCCGAGGCCCGCATGATGACCCGCGTCGACCGCAAGTACCTCATCCACTCCGACGAGCTGCACGCATTCCTCGACGAGGTCCCCGCCGATACCCGCGTGCTGGAGATCAATGGCAAGCGCCAGCAGCGCTACGCCACCACCTACTTCGACACCCCGGACCTGCTCTCCTACCGCATGACTGCGCAGAAGCGCCGCCGCCGGTTTAAGGTTCGCCAGCACACCTACGTCGACTCCAACCTGGGCTTCTGCGAAGTCAAAACGCGCGGCCCGCGCGGAGTCACGGTCAAGCACCGCGTGCCCATCGCGCCCGCGTACGCCCACAGCGGCAGGCTCGCCCCCGAGGCGCTGGATTTCCTTGATGCGGAGCTCAACCCCCAGCTCGTGGGCCAGCTCAGCCCCAGCGTCCACAACACCTATCTGCGCGCAACGCTTCGGCCCAGCGGTGTCGGCCGCGCCACCATCGACACGGCACTGACGTGGCGCTCAGAGCGCTCCAACCAGCGCCTAGAGAACTGCGACGTCGTCTTCATTGAAACAAAGTCCAGCGCCCGCCCCTCCCCGCTCGACAAAATCCTGTGGGGCCTTGGCCACCGCCCTACCCGCGTCTCCAAGTTCGGCACGGGCATGGCCACCATGCACCCGGCACTGCCCTCGAATAAATGGAACCGCGTCATCAACAACTACTTTAAGGACACCCTGTCATGAAGAAGCCCCTCCTCGCCTCCATCGCGACCGCAACCGCAGCGATTATGCTCGCCGCGTGCTCCCCGCAGGCCGCCGAGAACACTCCCACCGCCAAGTCCGTCTCCTACGACACCGCCCGCCCACCGTCAGCTTCCGAGGCAGCCGATGAGAACTCCGATCACACGGTGACCAAGGACGACGAGTGATCCATAGATGACGTTCAGGACCTCACCGGCTCCGATATCACCGAGGCCGGCGTCTACCGGATTACCGGCGACGCAGGCGATATCACCGTCAACGCCGCGGAGGACGCGCAGGTCGTGCTCGTGCTTTCGGATGCCGCCGTGGGTACCGTCACCGTCAACGGCACCGACACCGCAGTGACTGCGGGCGAAGCCGCTGAGGGTGGCATGGGCGGTGGCCCCGCTGGCGGCATAGGTCGGCGACCCGATAACAGCACCGCCTCGAGCAATGGCCTGTCATCGCAGGCTTAACGTCCCCTCACGAATTCATCCCCGCACCGCTCCATCGTGAGTGTGGCGGGGATGCTGCGTTGCTGCGTTTCAGGGGTGCTACCCCACCGACACATCGACGGGGTAGGCACGCAGCTTGCCCAGCGGCAGGCTGGTGTCGCTGGGCCACCACGACTGCGTGGGGTCGTAAGTGAGGTTCACGTGTTGATCCTTATATCCAGACCATTCGCCGTGGTCGTCTAAGCTCACCATCTCTTGGTTAGGGCGTGTCCTTAACGCTCCTCGGTAACCGGTCGACCTGCCCGTCAACGACTGCGGGCTATCGAGAACCAACACCCAGAGCGTCAAGTCCGGGGACTCACCATTCGGCGTCGGCTGCCCCTTCATGACTTCCCGCGCCGTCATCTGCTTAATGGTGCCGCTGAGCACGTTCTCACCTTGGGGCTGGCTTTCCTGCGCAGTAGCAGTATTCGCTGCTGTCTGGGCCGGGCCTGCCGATGCCGTCCCAAGACCCGCGTTGCTCAGTACCGAACGGTCCGATACGTCGACGAAATTCACGGCCGTGACCCCCAACTCGCTCGGATTCTGGATCTCGACCTTCTCAGCAGTTTTCACAAGATGGGAATCCTGCATGCCGAACTTAGTCGCATAGGATTCCGGACGCAGCGAGTGCCATTCGATTTGATACATCCCACCGTTGCCTACCGAGAGGCCATAGCGTCCACCGCCCGCGCCGGCAGCACCCCTGATGAGGACGTCTTCGGAGACCACCGGATTCGCCGGATTGGCCGCACCGTTGATGGCAACGACGGGGCTGACGTCGTAGTTGCAATCGCACAGGAGCAGCTCCGGCGTGTTGTCCCCGTGATGTCAGCGAGCGCATACTGGTAGCTTCCGCTCGCTCGTGAAGTCCGCAGGCTGTAGTCGTAGTTGAAATTCACCGAGCGTGGATTATCAAGGATGCGCCCGTACGCCTCTGCGAGAGAATCGTCACCGGACGGCGCGGGCTGCGCGTCCTGTGCCACGCCCTCGCTGGGGTCGGCGGCGGACGCCGAAGGAGCGCCCTCGCCAGGCTGTTCCGACGGCCGCACCGTGATGGTGCTCGTGCGCGGCTCGGAGGAACCGCCCTCGCTGCACGCCCCGACGGTGAAAGCTACGGCTATCAGCGCTGCAGCCGACAGCATGCGCGAGGAACGACGGAAGGATAAAAGAGAACGTCGAGCCACGTCGAGGCACCTTTCCGCGCAGTGCGCGCAAATGAGGGGATAGGAAGAGAAAGACTCTCTTATCCTATCCCCTCGTAGAAGACGCAGACTCGAAATTAGTCGGTCGGGCGCAGGTGAATGACGTCACCGGCCGAGTAGTATTCGCCGCCGACGTTGATACGGCCGTCCTCCGCAACACCTTCCACGATGCCGGTGACATCCCCGGTCGGGGCTTCGAGGCGCACATTGAGTCCAATCGACGAGCAGACCTTGCGGTAGTCATCCATGAGCTGCGGATCCTGGTTCTCCCACTGCTCGATACGGTGGCGCAGCGCCTTGAGGATTGCGATGGCCACCCCGGTGCGGTCATCCTCGCGGCCCGCGAGCACAAGCGAGGTAGCCGTGGGAACCGGCAGTTCCTCTTCCGCGATGGAGACGTTAATGCCCATGCCGAGCACGACGCGTGCGGACGGCGCCTTGCCGCCCTGCGTCTTCGGCGCCACCTCAGCCTTATTGATTTCGGCCTTATTGACCTCAGCCTTGTTGATTTCGGCTTTATTTACCTCAGTCTTGTTGATCTCTGCCTTATTGACTTCAGTCTTCGGCGCGACCTCGACCTTGGACACCTCGAGCTTGGAGGCTTCCGTCTTCGGGGCGATTTCGGCCTTATTAATTTCTGCCTTATTGACTTCGGCCTTATTAATTTCTGCTTTGTTCATTTCGCCGGACTTGAATGTGCCCGACTTGAAGGCCTTGCCCACGGGACCGGCTTCGGCGAGGATGCCGCAGAGCTTCTTGCCGTCGAGTAACACGTCGTTGGGCCACTTGAGGACCGTGCCGGGGATCGCGTCGGTGACGGCCAAACCCGCGGCGAGAGGCAAGGTGCCCAGATGATCGAGGGACTCAGGAAGCAGGAGAACAGAGAAGGTCACCTGCGAGCCCTTCGGCGCGGTCCACACGCGGCCCAGGCGGCCTTTGCCGGCGGTCTGCAGATCAGTGAGGCGAACAGTGCCATCAGTGACGTCGGTGGCCTGCATCAGATCGGTATTCGTCGAACCGGTTTCCTCGACGTAGTCGATAACGGCATAGTCTTCAGCGAGTGCGGTGCGAATACGCTCCAAGTCATAAGTGCTCATGGCTCTTCACGTTACCCGCGTCGGTCCATGCGGACAGAACGAGCCACCGGCGAATCGCTGGGGCGAATCTCTGGTCGCATGCGCTGGTCACGACGGCCTTCCTTCGAGTGTCGACCCGCCGCCCTACGCAGCCAGTTCAGGCGCTCCCCACTCTCGCGCAGGAGGGGTATGCGCGTTACCCCCATTGAGCGTGAAAAACCACAAAAAGCGGCCACGAGCGCTGTGGGTATTTTACCTTTGAGACAACTGTTGTTTCTGAAAGGTGAAAACTCCATGAAGAAGACTATCCTCGCGACCACTGCGGCACTCGCTCTGGTGCTCACGGGCTGCTCGAACTCGTCCGATGACAGCTCCCAAGCAGCACAAGAGGGCACGGGCGAAGGCGGCCGCGGCCCCATCACCTTCGCGATGGGCAAGAACGATACTGACAAGATTCAACCCATCATCGAAGCGTGGAACAAGGAGCACCCGGACGAGAAGGTCACCCTCGCCGAGCTTGCTGGTGAGGCCGACGCACAGCGCGAGACCCTCGTTCAGTCCTTGCAGGCTGGCAACTCCGATTATGACGTCATGGCACTCGACGTCGTGTGGACTGCAGACTTTGCCGCTAACCAGTGGCTGGCACCGCTCACCGGCGACCTCGAGGTCGACACCGCAGACCTGCTGCCGGCCACCGTCGAATCCGCGACGTACAACGACATGCTCTACGCACTGCCGCAGAACACCAACGGCCAGCTGCTCTTCCGCAACGCGGAGCTCGCCCCGACCGAGGTCAACAAGTTCGATGACTTCAAGTCTGCGTGTGAGGCGCTCAAGGAAGGCACCAACTGCCTGACCACGCAGCTCAAGCAGTACGAGGGCCTCACCGTCAATACCGCCGGCTTCATGGAAGGCTGGGGCGGCAGCGTCCTCAAGGACGACGGCTCCGTCAACGTGGACTCCACCGAGTCCAAGGAGGGTCTCCAGGCCATGGTCGACGCCTACAAGGATGGCGTCATCTCCAAGGACTCCACCGCCGCCACGGAGGAAGAGACCAACCTCGCATTCACCGAGGGTAAGACCGCCTTCGCCATCAACTGGCCGTACATGTACACCAACGCCGTCGACGCTGGCGTCAAGGTTGAGGTCTCCCCGCTCGTGGGCAAGGACGGCGTGGGCGTGTCCACGTTGGGTGGCTACAACAACGGCATCAACATCAACTCCGAGCACAAGCAGACTGCACTGGACTTCATGAAGTTCATCGTCAACGAGGACAACCAGAAGTCCTTCGCTGAGGCTTCCTTCCCGCCGGTCCTCTCGTCCATCTACGACGATGCGGAACTGATCAAGCAGTTCCCGTACCTGCCGGCACTCAAGGAGTCCTTGGAGAACGCCGCACCGCGTCCGGTCTCCCCGTTCTACACCGCCATCTCTAAGGCCGTGCAGGATAACGCCTACGCAGCCCTGACCTCCGGTACCTCCGTCGACGACGCCACCGCCGACATGAAGGCTGCCATCGAGCAGGCACAGCAGGGCTAATTCACCGTCCTCACAGACGCCTCGCCGCCCCCGTCGTGGGGCGGCCTTCGCGTTTTCTCAAACGCTTTCCTCGTCCCTACGGTCCGCAATTCGCTGAAGTCACACTTTCACGCGATAGGATGTCCGTCACAAGGATGCCGCATCGCCCCGGCGTACGGAGCGCGTCATCATCACTCAAGCTAGAAAGGCCCACCGCTGTGGCAATTTCCACGCCCCAAGCCTTAAAACGCAAGACCTACGGCCAGGCCGCCGGGCTCATTGCGCCGGCGCTCATCGTGCTGGCTATCGTCATCGGCTACCCCATCGTGCGCGCCATCATGCTCTCCTTCCAGGGCAACCGGCGCCTCGACCCCTCCACCGGCGTCTTCGTCGAAGGACAGTTTGCAGGTCTCGAGAACTACCTCTACTGGGTCAACAACCGATGCATGTCCGGCACGGGAGTGGTGAGCGCCTGCCCGCCGGGGGTTATCGCCACGGACTTCTGGCCTGCCGTGCGCATCACGATCTTCTTCGCCGTCGTCACGGTGCTGCTCGAGACCATCCTCGGCATGATCATGGCACTCATCATGAACGGCGAGTACAAGGGCCGCGGCCTTGTACGTGCGGCCGTGCTCGTGCCGTGGGCCATTCCTACGGCCGTGACGGCGAAGCTGTGGCAGTTCATGTTCGCCCCGCAGGGCATCGTCAACTCCCTGCTGGGCACGCACGTCGCGTGGACGACGGACCCGTTCTATGCGCGTTTGGCCGTCATCATCGCGGACGTGTGGAAGACTGCGCCGTTTATGGCGCTGCTCATCCTCGCCGGCCTGCAGATGATCCCCAGGGACGTCTACGAGGCGGCCCGCGTCGACGGCGCCACCGCGTGGCAGCGCTTCACCAAGATCACACTACCGCTGGTGAAACCGGCCCTCATGGTCGCCATCCTCTTCCGCACCCTCGACGCACTGCGCATGTACGACCTGCCCGTCATCATGATTTCCAGCTCCTCGAACTCGCCCACCGCAACGGTGTCGCAGCTCGTGGTCGAGGATATGCGCCAGGGCAACTTCAATTCGGCCTCGGCACTGTCCACGCTCATCTTCCTGCTCATCTTCGCCGTCGCCTTCATCCTCATCCGCTTCCTCGGCGCTGACGTGGGCGGCACGGCGGAGAAGCGTGCGCAACGCCGCCAAGAAAAAGCGGCGAAGAAAGCTCAGGACAACCAGGAGGTAGCAGCATGACCGGCAACAAACTGTGGAGCACCGTCGGCCACTACGCCGGCATCCTCTTCATCATGTTCTGGGGTCTTGCGCCCTTCTACTGGATGGTCGTCACGGCCTTGCGCGACAGCGCCCACACGTTCGATACAACTCCGTGGCCCACGCACGTCACGCTCGACAACTTCAAGGACGCGCTCGCCACGGACAAGGGCAACGACTTCCTCGGCGCCATCGGCAACTCCCTGCTTATTTCGCTCGCGACGACCGCCGTCGCCGTCGCCGTGGGCGTGTTTACTGCGTACGCGCTCGCGCGTCTCGACTTCCCCGGAAAGGGCTTTGTCACAGGCATCATCCTCGCGGCCTCCATGTTCCCAGGCATCGCGCTTGTCACGCCGCTCTTCCAGCTGTTCGGCGATCTCACGTGGATCGGCACCTACCAGGCGATGATCATCCCGAACATCTCCTTTGCCTTGCCGCTCACGGTCTACACGCTGCTCAGCTTCTTCCGGCAGCTGCCGTGGGAGCTCGAGGAGGCCGCCCGCGTCGACGGCGCGACAAAGGGCCAGGCCTTCCGCCTCGTCCTTTTGCCGCTCGCCGCACCGGCACTCTTTACCACCGCGATTATCGCGTTTATCACGACGTGGAACGAGTTCATGCTCGCCAAGCAACTGTCCTCCACCGCCACCGAGCCGGTGACGGTCGCCATCGCGCGCTTCAGCGGCCCCTCTGCTTTCGAGTACCCTTACGCGGCGACGATGGCCGCGGGCGCCCTCGTGACGGTGCCACTCATTATTATGGTGTTAGTTTTCCAGCACCGTATCGTGGCGGGGCTTACCGCCGGAGGAGTGAAAGCCTAGATGAGAACGAGTCACACAGCGCTTGCCGTCGGCACCTTCGTCGCCGCTGCGCTCGCCGTGACTGCGTGCAGCAGCGGCGAGGAATCCGCGGAGACGTCGGCGCCCGCCTCCCCCGCGCCGAGCGTGCACAGCAGCGCCGCGTCCCCAACGAGTATGGCCTTACCTACCGATGCCCCCGCTGCGGCATCAGTCCCCGCCGAGGCCTCGGCCCCGGCTGACGGTGGGAATGAGGGGGCATCGGAAAGCCCAGCCCCCGCGGCACCGCTGACGAATCCGCAGGGCGCAGAGCCCACCGCCGAGGGCGCCCCGACCCCGCACATCCTCAGCCCCGCAGAGCTAAGGGGCAAGGACATCGAGCTGGCCTCCGGGGAATACCTCGTCATTACGGGCGCAGAGGGGCTCGACGCGACGGTCGCTGATCCTGCCGTTGCCGTCTTCAGTCCGGCCTACGAGCAGGACGGCGCCCAATTCAACGCCGGCGTCGGCGGGCTCACTGCAGGCACCACCGAGGTACAGCTCTCTGACGGCACGACATTTAGCGTGACGGTGCGCTAATGCGCCGCGCGCTTCTGTGGGACTCGGCCTTGGGCTTCGTCGGCTTCTTCGCTGCCCTGGCCCTCCTGCAGGCCATCCTCAATCTCTTCCAACCCTCCCCCGCTCTGTGGCCCGGCCTCTTAGCCGGAGTCCTCGTGGCGCTCGAGTGGGCACTGTGGCGGGCCAAGCGAAAGGATCTTCAATGAGCTGGTTCCACAACGCCATTTTCTACCAAGCCCTCCTCCACGCCTTCAATGACTCGAATGGCGACGGCATGGGCGACCTGCGCGGAGTGACGGACAAGCTCGACTACCTGGAATGGCTGGGCGTGGATTGCCTCTGGCTGCCGCCCATGTTCGACTCGCCCATGCGCGACGATGGTTACGACATCGCGGACTACCGCTCCATTAACCCGCGCTACGGCACGATGTCCGATTTCGAGGAGCTCCTGGAGCAGGCGCACGCGCGCGGCATCCGCGTCATCACGGACTTGGCACTCAACCACACCTCTGACCAGCATTACTGGTTCCAGGAGTCCCGCCGCGATCCCGCCGGCCCCTACGGGGACTACTACGTGTGGGGCGACGACCCCACGCGCTACCCCGAGATCCGCATTATCTTCACCGACTACGAAATCTCTAACTGGGCGTGGGACGAGGAGCGCGGGCAGTACTACTTCCACCGCTTCTACACGCACCAGCCGGATCTCAATTACGACTGCCCGGCGGTGCAGACCGAAATCTTCGATATCGTGCGATTTTGGATGGACAAGGGACTCGATGGTTTCCGCCTCGACGCCATCCCCTATCTCTTCGAGCGCGACGGCCAAGGCGGCGAATCCCTGCCCGAGACTTTCGCATTCCTCGAGCGGCTGCGCGCGATGGTCAATGCGGAGTACCCGGAAGCGATGATGATCGCCGAGGCCAACCAGCCGCCGCGCGAAACCATGGAGTACTTCGGCAGCGGCAACCGCGTCCACATGGTCTTCAATTTCCCGGTGATGCCCAAGATCTTCGAGGCCGTCGCCACGGGCAGCGCCGAGCCCCTCTACGACATCCTCGACGAACTACCGCCCCTGCCGGCTGACTGCCAGTGGGGCACGTTCCTGCGCAATCACGACGAGCTCACCCTCGAGATGGCGAGCCCCGCGGCGCGCACCCGGATGTACGACGCCTATGCCAAGGACCCGCGCGCCAAGGCGAACGTGGGCATCGCACGCCGTCTCGCCCCGCTCATGGAAGGCGATCGCCGCAAGATCGAGCTCCTCTTCTCCCTGCTTATGACACTGCCGGGCGCGCCCTTTATCTACTACGGGGACGAGATTGGCATGGGAGATGACGTCTCCCTTCCGGATCGCTATGCCGTCCGCACGCCCATGCAGTGGGAACCAGGCCCCGGCGCCGGCTTTTCTACCGGCGAGACCCGGTGGCCCATCGTTGGCGGCGAGGGTACTTCCGTCGCGGAGCAGCAGCTTGACGATGCCTCCTTGCTCATGACCGTCCGAGGGCTCATCGCCCAGCGCAAGGCGCACCCCGAACTCGGCACGGCGCCCTATGAAGCGGTCGAGACTGGCGTCGAAGGCGTGTTCGGCTTCCAGCGCGGCGATCTGCTCTGTCTCCACAACTTCACCGACGCGGACGTCGACTTGGGCCCGGTGGAATTGGGCCCATATGGCTACGCGTGGGTGCCGATCGAAGAAATTGGGGACGGAGCCGTATAGGCGCCCAGCCGTCACATCCTCGTCCTCGATTGGCGCGCCCCTCATCCGTCGGCTATTCTTCGCGACTGCTCGCGCGCCATGCCGGCATGAATATGTGATGCCATGTCTGCGCGTTTTCGGGGACTATCACCGTGGCTCACGGTCACGTAGAACGCCTCGAACGGCCGTTTTCGGGCTTGTGAGCGGTGAAAAACGAGTCTACTTTATCACCAAGACGAAACTATGTGACGCTCCCCTCAGGCTTAAATGAACTAGAGGTTAACTCCAGTTGTGCTGCGATTTAACACCTGTTCCCCTAGGGTCAAATGAGCACACATTAGAACTAATACTGCAGGTCAAACCAATTTTTAACTGCAGACAGGCCAGCGGTCTAAGCTTCAAACTGTACATACTCGTCGCGCATTTCCTGCGCTTCGCACCTGCATCGAACCGGGAAGCCGCAACAGAGCCATCCCGTCGTACAAGAAAGAAATCTCCGCCGTGACAGCGACCCTGCTTATTCTCGCCATCGTGGTCATCACCGCGTTGGCTTTTGACTTCACCAACGGTTTCCACGATACGGCCAACGCTATGGCAACCTCGATTGCCACCGGCGCCCTCAAGCCGTTCACGGCAGTTGCCATCTCCGCCGCCCTCAACCTCGTGGGCGCATTCCTGTCCGTCAATGTCGCGGCAACCGTCGCCAAGGGCATCGTCAACCTTGACTCCTACAACCTCTCGAGCGCCACGGACGGCGAGAACCTTCTCATCGTCGTCTTCACCGGCCTCATCGGCGGCATCTTCTGGAACCTGTTCACCTGGCTCCTCGGCCTGCCGTCCTCCTCCTCCCACGCTCTGTTCGGCGGCCTCATCGGCGCGGCCTTCGCCGCCATGGGCACCGGCGGCGTCGCATGGTCGTCCATCATGGGCAAGATCATCGTGCCGGCCCTCGCCTCGCCGGTGATCGCAGCCCTCGTGTCCGCCACCGCAACGGCCCTCGTCTACTGGGTCACCAACACCATCCCGGACAAGACGAAGAACGAGCACTTCCGTCACGGCCAGATTGTCACCGCATGCCTAGTCTCCCTCGCACACGGTGCCGGCGACGCGCAGAAGACCATGGGCGTTATCTTCCTCGCCCTCGTCGCTGCTGGCGAAGCCGTCTCCGACCAGCGCATCCCGACCTGGGTCATCGTTGCCTGTGCCGTCACCATCGCGGCCGGCACCCTCTCCGGCGGCTGGCGCGTTATCCGCACCCTGGGCAAGGGCCTCGTTGAGATTGAGTCCCCGCAGGGCATGGCCGCCGAGGCCACCTCCGCCGCCATCATCCTCACCTCCGCCGCTGGCGGTATGGCGCTGTCCACGACGCACGTGTCCACCGGTTCCATCATGGGTACCGGCATCGGCAAGAAGGGCGCCGAGGTCCGCTGGGGCGTGGCCATGCGCATGGTATCCGCCTGGCTGATTACCATCCCGTGCGCCGCCGCCGTCGGCTTCGCTTCTTGGTGGGTCGCAACGGGCGTCTCCGCGGCTACGACCACCACCGTGGGCGTCATCGTCGACTTCATCATCCTCATCGCCATGGCGGTCATCATGGTCATCCGCGCCCGCATGAACCCGGTCGACGCATCCAACGTCAACGACGAGTGGGACGCGGACGCCGAGTCCGTCGACTCCTCCCTGGAGCCCAAGACCCCCGCGGCCGTCGCCAACGAAGGCGCTGTCGCTACCGCAGCCGCAGCCTCCACCATCAACGACCCGGCTTCCCCCGCTCCGCAGGCCAAGAACCTGTAAGCACTGTTAAGAAGGTAACTCGCTCATGACTGCCGCATCTATCGCCATCGCCATCTTCCGCGTCGCCGGGCTCGCGCTCATCTTCGGCGCCGGCATTCCCCTCCTCTTCGCCCTGGGCATGCGCTGCATGACCGGCGACCCTATCCGCAACGACCAGGGTGTCATCGTCGGCGACACCGAGGCCTCCACGCAGATGAAGGTACTCGGCTGGACCGTCTACGCGTTCCTCGCCGCCGTCATCGTCGTGGCCATCCTGTGGATCTCCAAGGGCACACTGGAGCACTACTTCGGCTGGGAGCTCTTCGGAAACCTCGGAGGCTCTCACTAGCCCCTTCAACGACACGCCGCGTGCATATTTATGTGCATGCGGCGTGTCGCCGTTTTTCACCACCTCACCCGCACATTCCCCACTAGGTGAACAGCAGGTAAACATAGCCTTAACAAGAACTTTGCCCAAACATAGGTCAACATGTATAGTGGGTACTTACCAACGAAGTGTCGTCCGATCGATACCGCTCGGACGTTCTTCCTCTAGAGAGGGATGCACACATCCCCGATGATCGACAAAGGAGGTTCGACAATGAATACGATCACTACCCTGCTGGACACGCTGTCCTCAGCCTTCGGCGGCTCCACGGCCACCGGCCTCGATCTCATTCAGGAGACCCCCACCGCCGCCCGCGTCGCCGAGCACCTGCTCGAGCACGACCTAGTCCCGGCCACCTCGGCTGAGATTATTTCCACATTCGAGTCCGCCACTGGCCGAGCTCCCCGCACCGCGGAGCTCGCAGCGACCGAAGGCTTTCTGTCCAGCTTCGGGTGGGCTGCATAAACTCCCGCCCCTCAGCGACCCCGCACGACCTTTCCAAGGCCCGCGGGGTCGCTTTTTATATAGCCCAGCGGGCCCACCCCCCAGCCCCGCGCCACGCCACCAGACCACTTCAGAAAAATTTTTGAGGATTTCCTCACGTTTGAGCTGCGAAAACTAGTTTCGTGATACAAATCACCGGCGCGGCAGTGTGGAAAACCGCCGGTCGTGCCAGTACGATTTCCAAACATGACTATTTCCTCACATTTGACGGAACTCGAAACCGCCGCGGACACCACCGCCGCGAAGATTGCTGAGCTCAAGCGTCGCCGCGAGGCCGCCCAGGCACCCATGGGCGAAAAGGCGCATGAGAAAGTCCACGCAGCTGGCCGCCTGACTGCACGCGAACGCCTCGATTACCTGCTTGATGAAGGCTCGTTCGTGGAGACCGACATGCTCGCCGTGCACCGCACGACGGACTTCGGCATGGGCGCCAAGAAGCCCGTGACGGACGGCATCGTGACCGGCTGGGGCACCATCGACGGCCGCGAGGTGTGCATCTTCAGCCAGGACGGCACCGTCTTCGGCGGCGCGCTCGGCGAGGTCTACGGCGAAAAGATGGTGAAGATTCAGGAACTCGCTGTGACCACTGGCCGCCCGCTCATCGGCCTGTACGAGGGCGCGGGCGCGCGCATCCAAGACGGCGCGGTGTCCCTCGACTGGATTGCCGCAACCTTCTACCAGAACATCAAGGCCTCCGGCGTCGTCCCGCAGATCTCGGTCATCATGGGCGCTTGCGCTGGCGGCAATGCCTACTCCCCGGCGCTGACCGACTTCGTCGTCATGGTCGACGAGAAGTCCAAGATGTTCGTCACCGGCCCGGACGTCATCACGACCGTCACTGGCGAGAAGGTCACGCAGGAAGAGCTCGGCGGCGCCAAGGTCCACATGAAGGAGGCCGGCAACTCGCACTACACGGCATCCTCGGACGAGGACGCACTCGACTGGGTCCACGATCTCGTGAGCTACCTGCCGTCGAACAACCGCCAGCTCGCTCCCGTCGAGTCCTACGAGGAACTCGACGAGATCACCGCAGACGACCTCGTTCTCGATGAGATTATCCCGGACTCCCCCACCCAGCCCTACGACGTTCGCGACGTCATCGAGGCGCTCACAGATGACGGCGAGTACATGGAAATCCAGGCAGCGCGCGCCGAGAACGTCGTGGTCGCCTTCGGTCGCATCGAGGGCAAGACCGTCGGCTTCGTTGCTAACCAGCCCATGGTGTACGCCGGCTGCCTCGACATCGACTCCTCGGAGAAGGCCGCACGCTTCATCCGCACGTGCGACAGCTTCAACATCCCGATCGTCCTCCTCGTCGATGTCCCAGGCTTCCTGCCGGGCTCGGACCAGGAGCACAACGGCATCCTGCGTCGCGGCGCGAAGCTGCTCTACGCCTACGGCGAAGCCACCGTCCCGAAGATCACCGTCACTATGCGCAAGGCCTACGGTGGCGCGTACTGTGTCATGGGTTCCAAGGGCCTGGGCGCTGACGTCAACCTGGCATGGCCGACCGCACAGATAGCCGTCATGGGTGCCGCCGGCGCTGTGGGCTTCATCTACCGCAAGGAGCTCAAGCAGGCGCGCGAGAAGGGTCTCGACGTCGCCGAGCTCGCCAAGTCCTTCGAGCGTGAGTACGAAGACCACATGCTCAACCCATACAAGGCGGCCGAGCGCGGCCTCATCGACGCGGTCATCCTGCCATCGGAGACCCGTTCCACCATCGCGAAGAACCTGCGCCTCTACGCGGACAAGAACGTCGCCCGCCCGGCCCGCAAGCACGGAAATATCCCGCTGTAAATCACACGGAGCAACAACCGGCAGGACCACACCAGCGCGCACCGCTTGGCAGCGCTGATGCGACCCCTGCCGGTTCCGGCTTGTAAACTAAGGCGTTATGACTGATCTGAAAACCACTGCAGGCAAGATTGAGGACCTCGGTAATAAGATTGCCGAGTCCCGCTCGCCACTCGGCGCGGATGCCGGTACCCCAGCGGCCCGCGCGCGGCTGGATGCCCTCATGGACGACGGATCCTTCGTGGAAACGGACGCTCTCGCCCGTCACCGCTCCAAGGATTTCGGCCGCGAGCACGACCGTCCTTACACGGACGGCGTCATCACCGGCTACGGCACGATCAATGGCCGCAAGGTCTGCGTCTACTCGCAGGACGCCACCGTCTTCGATGGCACGATGGGCGAGGTCTACGGCGAGAAGATCATCAAGCTCTACGACCTAGCTTTGAAGACCGGCGTGCCCATGGTCTCCATCGTCGAGGCCGGCGCCCCGCGTGCCCAGGAGGGCATCGTCACGCTCGCCATGCAGGCGCGCATCCTCGAGCGCGTCACGCGCGCCTCGGGGCTTATCCCGCAGGTCGCCATCCAGGTCGGCGAGCTCGCCCCGCTGGCTACGCTCGCCCCGGTCATGGCGGATATCGTGATCGGCGAGGGCGGCCACCTTCACGCCGCAAATGCGGACGAGGCCATCGCCGCCGCCCGCACCGTGCTGGGCTACCTGCCTTCCAATAACCGCGCAGAGGCCCCGCGCACGGACGCCGCCCTCCAGGCAGGCTCCATCGCGGAGAATATCTCGGAGTCCGACCGCGCGCTCAACGCGGCCATCGCGGACAACGGCTCCTTCGAGATGAGCGCCATCGTCGACGCCCTCTTCGATGACGTCCTCGAGCTCCAGGCCGATGTGCGCGGCATCTCCACCGCATTCGCCCGGCTCGAGGGCCGCACCGTCGGCCTTATCGCGACGGCCGGCGGCTTCGACGAGGCCGCAGCGGAGAAGGCCGCCCGTTTTATCCGCCTGTGCGACGCGTTCAACACGCCGATTATCGAGCTCGTCGACACCCCGGAGCTCACCGCGCAGCCAGCACGTCTATCCAAGCTCGTCCAGGCCTACGCCGCGGCGACCGTGGGCAAGCTCACCGTGGTCCTGCACCGCGCGTACGGCTCCGGCTACGTCGTCATGGGCTCCAAGGATCTCGGCGCGGACCTCGCCTACGCATGGCCCACCGCGGAGATCGCCGTCGCGGACGCCACGACGCTCGCCAGCACCCTGGGCGTCGAGGAGGCCGAGGCTGCAGAGTTCCTCACCCCGTACCAGGCCGCCGAGCGCGGCCTTGTCGACGCCGTCATCGAGCCGGCCGCCACCCGCGGCTACCTCATCGAGGGCCTGCGTCTCCTCGAGCGCAAGATCGTCTCGACCCCCGCCAAGAAGCACAGCAATATCGTTCTTTAGAAACTACCCAAGGAGGCAGCTATGAACGCTCCCGTCATTCAGGTCCTGCGGGGCAACCCCAGCGACGACGAGGTCGCGGCTCTCACCGCCGTCCTCACGCAGCTCGACGCGGACGCCCGCGCCAAGGCCGCGCAGACGAAGCAGACGCGTGATCTGTGGACCGAGCCGGGCCACCGGTTCAACCCGTCCGCGTTCCGCAACGTGCGCTACTACTAAAGCATGCGTATCGTTCTCGCTTCTCAGTCCCCGTCCCGCGCAGCCATCTTGCGCGGCGCCGGGGTCGAACCCGTTTTACGCCCCGCACACGTCGACGAGCGCGCCATCGAGGCTGAGCTTGCCGATGCCGCCCCCGGCGACGTCGTCGCAGCCCTCGCCGCTGCCAAGGCCGAGGCCATCGCGCCCCACTACCCTGATGACGTCGTCATCGGCGGCGATTCCATGCTGCTGCTCGACGGGCAGCTCCAAGGCAAGCCGCACACCGAGGAGCGCACTGTCGAGCGCTGGCGCGCCCAAGCGGGCAAATCCGCGCAGCTGCTCACCGGACACTGCATCCTGCTCGGCGACAAGCGCTACGTGGAGACTTCCACGACGACCGTCCACTTCGCGCAGGCCTCCGAGACCGACATCGCGGCCTACGCGGCCTCGGGCGAACCCCTCCAATGCGCGGGCGCGTTCACGCTCGAGGCCCTCGGCGGCTGGTTCATCGACGCCATCGAGGGCGACCCCTCCTCGGTCATCGGCCTGTCCCTGCCCGTCGTGCGCCGCGCGCTCTACGAGTTTGGGGTGAACGCCTCGGAATTCTGGAATCTGCCGCGCAACTAGCCACGCGACTCCCTCCATCCTGCGTAGAGTGGCGAACATGGAAATGAAAGACATGCTTGCCCCGGATCCCATCCTGCTGCCGGAAGACCCCGGCCACGACGTCACCGACCTTACGCAGGGCGCCGTCGAACACCCCAGCTCCCCGCTCGTGTGGGCGCTGCTCGCCGAAAAGGAGCTCGCCCGCGTCCGCGAGGACGAGGCCTTGCCCACCGCCTACATCACGGCCTACGCCCTCGCCCGTACCGGCTACCACCGCAGCCTCGACCGCCTGCGCGGCAACAGCTGGAAGGGCTGGGGTCCAGTCCCCTTCGCCCACGTGCCTAACCAGGGCGTCCTACGCTCCTGGGCCGCCCTCGCCCACGCCGCCCAGGCCATCGGCGAGACAGACGAGTACGACCGTCTGCGTCAGATGCTCTCCGACGCGGACCCGGACTGCGTGGCGCAGCTGCTCGACTAAGGCGCGCTTCACGCGCGACAGAACGGGGCCCCATGTGGCTTGACGGATACCTCGAGCAATTCAGAAACCGCCTCGCCGATTTCCTCGCGGAGGCCGCGTGCCCACGGGGATGGTCTGCGCCGCGGCGAACCTCACGGCACCACGCATGCCGGACCAGACGATGACAGAACCCTCGCGGCGAGCAGCGCCGTGCGCAGGGTGACCAGAGCCGACGTCGTTGATGAGTCCCTCGCCATCGAGGATGGAGATGACGCGGCGGTTGACGCCGGCCTTCTTCACGATGGAGGTGGCGACGGCATCGGAAGGGCTCATGACGGCGCCGGCCGCAACGCCGTGGCGTAGAGCAGCGGCGGGAGGATGAGGTCGGGCTCGATGTCGAGCTCCGGGACCGGTGTGACGACAGCGACGACGACGCTCACCACGAGCAGCATGATGACTGCCACGACGATTTAAAAAAGCACCTCCCGATCATATGGGAGGTGCGGGTCATCGCCAGATTCCTAGGTTCTCGCGTTGACCGTGAAGGCACGTGCGCTACGCGTCGGCCGCCTCGACGCGGGAGATGGCTTCCGCAGCGACCTTCTCCTGGATGCCCATGTCGAGCTCCGAGGTGAAGCCCACGCAGGAGCAGTTGATCTCGCCGAGGACGTAGGTGTCCTCGCCGTTCTCGCCGTCGGCGAGCATGAAGTCCGCAGTCCAGATGAGCGGGACGTGGCCGGTCTCGCCAAGCTTCTCGGCGATGACGGGGCGGGCGCGCTCGAACATGGCGAGCAGCTCCGGCCAGGCTTCCGGCTTGTCGTAGGTGTACTTCGCGCCAGAGAAGAGCGTCGCGGAGAAGTTGTCGCCACCCTCGGCCGGCTTCTTGTGGACGATAAAGACCGGCTCATTGCCCACGAGGAGAATGCGGATTTCGCCTTCGACAATGCGCGGCATGAAGCGCATGTCGACGAGCATGCCGTTGTCGCCGATGATGTACTGGTCGCAGAAGTCCATGAACTCGCCCAGCGTATAATCATGCGTCTTGTTGTCGACGGCCTCGGTGCACTTGAGCGCCGTGTCGAGCGGCAGCGCGGTGCCCGGCTCGACGGAGGCAGCCAGATCTGCATCAGCGAGGCGAACGCGCCAAATGCCCTCACCCGTGGAGCCGCGGTTCTGCTTGAGCACACGCTCACCGAAAGACAGGGAGGTAGGGAAGGTCTCGTGGAAGTCGGAGACCTCGTAGTAGGCCGCAGTGTCTTCCGGCACGAGCGGGGTGTCATTGAGCTTAACCAGAGCGTCCTTGGCGCCGTAAGCCATCATGTCGGCCGGGGTGGACATGCCCACGAGCCCGGCGTCCGCCAGCTTGGTGAGCAGCTCGAAGTAGCCCTTCTCGCCGCCGGGGATGTTGCCGGGGTTGACGCGCGAGATGTAGGCGTCAAAGTTCTGGGAGACGCGCTCGAAGATCTCGTCCGCGTTGTCCGGGTGGAAGTAGATGACCTCCGAGTCCCATCCGTTGGCCTTGATGGCCTCCACGATGGGCATGGTGTCCTTGCGGTGGCCGTCCGGTCCCTTGTCGGAGCCGCCTTCAACCTCAAAAACCACGATTGCCTTGTGCACAGCAATTTACCTTTCGTCCCTGGGAAAAATTGTTGTGGGCGCGTAAAGGGAATTCCTCCGGCCCTCGCCTAAAAATTACCTGAGTACACTCGTTTTCGCGCGCTAAAGAAACCGTGATTAACCCCACCTACCCACGGCCCACGCACCCCACCTGCATCGTTGTTATAACCAGCCCCCCACGTGTATCCGAGACCACATTACGTTACCCCTTGTTGGGTATCGCGGTATTGTAAAAGGGCTAAAGACTACGCTAGGGAGTTCACCCTCAGCCCGTCCTGAATCAACAGAAAGGCCACCAGGACCATGATTGAGACCGACCCAAATCCGTCGTTCCAGGACTACGCCGTTCCTTCACGCATGGTTTCCGCGCCGTGGCTGTCCGCCCGCTTGGGCATTCCTGGCTTGCGCGTCATTGAGGTCGATGAAGACAACCTCCTCTACGACATCGGCCACATCCCCACGGCCACACGCATCAACTTCCACACGGATCTGCTGGACAAGCTCACCCGCGACATCATCGGCCCCGAGGATTTCGCAGCACTCATGCGCTCCAAGGGCATTCACCGCGACGACACCATCGTCGTCTACGGCGACAAGAACAACTGGTGGGCCACCTACGCCCTGTGGGTCTTCGAACTCTACGGCCACCCAGACGTCCGCCTCCTCGACGGCGGCCGTGACGCCTGGATGAACGAGGAACGCGATACCTCCTACGCCGTCCCGGAGCACCCGGAGTCCGAGTACCCCGTCACCGAACGCGACGACGCGGACCACCGCGCCTTCGTCGCCGAATTGGGCGACGCTTCCCTCGTCGACACTCGCCCCACCGAGGAGTACCAAGGCATCGCTACGGAGTTCTCCCCCAAGGGCGATTCTTCCTACGGCACGACCATCCGCCACGGCCACATCCCGGGCGCCGTCAACCTGCCGTGGTCACTCGCCGTGCATTCCAACGGCGCCTTCCGCTCACGCGCCTCGCTCGACGAGGCCTACGCGGAACTCGATCCAAAGAAGGACACCATCCTCTATTCGCACCTCGGTAGCCAGGCAGCCCACACGTGGTTCGTCCTCAAGTTCCTCTTGGGATTTGAGAAGGTCCGCAATTATGACGGCTCCTGGGCCGAGTGGGGCAACATGATCCGCATGCCCATCGAGCGCTAAACCCTTCACACCACCGAACGAGCCCTTACCGACACGCCGCACCGTCTTTAACCGCGACAAAAGCGCAGGTAAGGGCTTTGTCGATCAAATTTCTAGAAACCTGACGGATCACTCATGTTTTTGTGTGCGATAATAGTCCGAGCACAAACAAACTAGGAAGGTTTTAAATAAGCCGTGACTGTTGAAACCAAGAAGATCACCAAGGTGCTCATCGCCAACCGCGGTGAGATCGCCGTGCGCGTCATCCGTGCCGCACGCGACGCTGGAATTGCCTCTGTCGCCGTCTACGCCGAGCCGGACGCGGACGCCCCGTTCGTCGCACTCGCTGACGAGGCCTTCGCCTTGGGCGGTCAGACCTCTGCCGAGTCGTACCTCGACATTGCCAAGATTCTCGACGCCGCCGCGAAGTCCGGCGCCAACGCCATCCACCCGGGCTACGGCTTCCTCTCCGAGAACGCCGAGTTCGCCCAGGCCGTCCTCGACGCCGGCCTCATCTGGATTGGCCCCTCCCCGCAGTCCATCGCCGATCTCGGCGACAAGGTGACGGCCCGCCACATCGCGGAGCGTGCCGATGCCCCCATGGCCCCCGGCACCCCGGACCCGGTCAAGGATGCTGCCGAGGTCGAGGCCTTCGCCGACCAGCACGGCCTGCCCATCGCCATCAAGGCCGCCTTCGGCGGCGGCGGACGCGGTATGAAGGTCGCCTACGAGCGCGACGAGGTCGCCGAGCTCTTCGAGTCTGCTACCCGCGAAGCCACCGCCGCCTTCGGCCGCGGCGAGTGCTTCGTCGAGCGCTACCTCGACAAGGCCCGCCACGTCGAGGCCCAGGTCCTCGCCGACCAGCACGGCAACGTCATCGTCATGGGTACTCGCGACTGCTCCCTGCAGCGCCGCTTCCAAAAGCTCGTCGAGGAGGCCCCAGCCCCGTTCCTCACCGATGAGCAGCGCGCCACCATCCACGAGTCTGCCAAGCGCATCTGCCGCGAGGCTGGCTACTACGGCGCCGGCACCGTCGAGTACCTCGTCGGCTCCGACGGTCTCATCTCCTTCCTTGAGGTCAATACCCGTCTGCAGGTCGAGCACCCGGTCACCGAGGAGACCACCGGCTTCGACCTCGTGCGCCAGCAGTTCCGTATCGCCGAGGGCCTGCCACTGGAGATCACCGAGGATCCCGCTCCGCGCGGCCACGCCTTTGAGTTCCGCATCAACGGCGAGGACGCTGCCGCGGGCTTCATCCCGGCACCGGGCACCATCGTCCAGTACTCCGAGCCCGCCGGTCCCGGCGTGCGCGTCGACTCCGGCGTCCAAGCCGGCACCGTCGTGGGCGGCAACTTCGACTCCATGCTCGCCAAGCTCATCGTCTGGGGCGAGGACCGCGAGCAGGCCCTGCAGCGCGCCCGCCGTGCCCTGGCCGAGTACACCGTCACCGGCCTGCCCACCGTCATCCCCTTCGACCGCGCCATCGTCGAGGACCCCGCGTTTACCGCAGAAGACGGCTCCTTCGGCGTCTACACCAAGTGGATCGAGGAAGAGTGGGTCAACGGCCTGCCGCCGTACACAGATCCGGACGCCGACGCTGGCGCGTCGGCAGAAGACAACGAACCCGGCCAGAAGTTCGTCGTCGAAATCGGCGGACGCCGCGTCGAGGTCGCCCTGCCGGGCAATCTCTTCTTCGGCAACACCGGCGGACGTAAGAAGACGAAGAAGCGTCGCGGTGGCGGCGCCAAGGCAGCCGTCTCCGGCGATACCGTGGCAGCGCCCATGCAGGGCACCGTCATCAAGGTCAACGTCGAAGAAGGCGCCGAGGTCAATGAGGGCGACGTCGTCGTAGTCCTCGAGGCCATGAAGATGGAAAACCCCGTCAAGGCCCACAAGTCCGGCACTGTGAAGGACCTCAAGGTCGAGACCGGCACCCAGATCAACAAGGGCGAGCCCATCCTCGACATCAAGTAGGACATCCCACCCTAGCGGCATCGCTTGCCGATGCCCCCTCACCCAAGCCCGCAGCATGCCGGGGCATCGCTTGCCAGTGCCTCGTTGCCACCACCTCTGCCGCCGCTTGCTCCCCTGCACGCGGCGGCAGAATCATTTCTGCAACTCTGCGCAATCGCACTTGACACCGCCCACCCGTCCCTCGCACAGATTCGGTGTTTCGGCCTTGTGTCTGTCGTGCGCATGAGACAATTGCCTACATGGCTGAGATGACACATGCGCAGCGTGTTGCTGCTGCTAGAGATTTCGCTTCGCGGTGGAAAGACCGGGGTGCTGAGAAGTCAGATACCCAACAGTTTTGGATTGATTTGTGCTCCGAGGTGCTGGGGATGGGAAATCAGACCACGGCGTTGCATTTTGAGTCTCGTACCTCTGGCGCAGGCTGGATTGATGTTGTGGTCCCCGATGCGAAGACGTTCATTGAGCAGAAGTCGCTCGGCATCGACATGGACAAGCCGGAGCCGCGCCAGGGCACGATGGTCACGCCGTACCAGCAGGCTAAGCGCTATGCGGACCAGCAGCGTAACTCCAAGCGCCCGGACTACATTGTCATCTGTAACTTCGGTGAGTTCCGCATTCATCATCTTGATGATGACTTTCCAGAAACCGAGTATGAGTCCTTCAAGCTTGAAGAGCTGCCCGAGCAGCTGCATCTTCTCGACTTCCTGGTCAACCCGCAGGCGCAACGTGCCCGACGCGAGCAGAAGGCATCACTGCAAGCTGGCGAGCTTATCGGCAAGCTCTACAAGCTGCTGCGCGAGCAGTACGTTGACCCGGATTCTGCCGCATCCCAGCATGCACTCAACGTGTTGTGTGTGCGCTTGGTGTTCTGCCTGTTTGCCGAGGACGCGGGCATCTTCCCGAAGAACGCGGTGTTGAACTACTTAGCCCCTTTCAATGCGTCCGCGTTGCGTCTTGCCCTCAAGCGCCTGTTTATCCAGCTCGATACACCGTTAGACCAGCGTGACCCGTATGATGAGCAGGCACTTGCGGTCATGCCCTACGTCAACGGTGGCCTGTTCACAGGCACAGATGTTGAGATCCCTAACTTCACAGACGAAATTCGCGAGCTGCTCATTACCGAGCTGTCGGCGGATACGGACTGGTCGCACATTAGCCCAACGATCTTCGGTGGTGTCTTTGAGTCCACACTCAATCCTGAAACTCGTCACCAAGGGGGTATGCACTACACCAGTCCTGAGAACATTCACAAGGTCATTGACCCGCTGTTTTTGGATGCGTTGACCGATGAGCTGACAGACATCATCAATGAGCCGGGTGTGGGTGCAGTCAAACGGCGCAACAACCTCAAGCGCTACCACGATAAACTTGCCAGCCTGACCTTTTTCGACCCTGCTTGTGGTTCGGGCAACTTCCTCACTGAGACCTATATCAGTCTGCGCCGCTTGGAAAACAAGGTGCTCTCTGAGTTAGCGAATGACCAGACCGCGCTCGATTTTGGCGGTGAGTCCTCACAGATCAGGGTGCATATTAGCCAGTTCTACGGCATTGAGATCAACGACTTCGCGGTATCAGTCGCGCAGACTGCGCTTTGGATTGCCAAGCTACAAGCCGACGCGGAGACCGAGATTCTCACCTCAGCAAACATCGATAACCTTCCGCTGCGCGACTCTGCGAACATCATGCTTGGCAACGCGCTACAGCTCGACTGGGCAGACATCCTTGAACCGGACCAGTGCAGCTTCGTTATTGGAAACCCACCATTCTTGGGCGCGCGTAACCAGTCCAAGGAACAAAAGGCCGAGCTACAGGCCACGTTCAAGTCCATCGGTGCGACGAAGAACCTGGGCAACATCGACTACGTAGGCGGCTGGTACGCCAAAGCCGCCAAGTACTTAGGCAACCACGACATCCGCGCAGCCTTTGTCTCAACCAACAGCATCTGCCAAGGTGAGCAAGTCGCCAACGTATGGAGCCGTCTCTGGGACATGGGCATCCGCATCGACTTCGCACACGACACGTTCAAATGGACCAACGGCGCAGCAGACCAAGCAGCCGTCTACTGCGTCATTGTCGGCTTCTCCAAGCTCGGAGGACCAAAGACACTCTTCCACTACCCCACCGTGACGGGCGAGCCTGAAATAAGCCACCCGAAACAACTAAACGCTTACCTCAAAGACGCGCCCGAGGTCTTCGTATGGAGCCGGTCTAAGCCGCTCTCAGATGTACCCAGTATGGGGATTGGCTCGCAACCTATCGACGATGGAAACTACCTGTTCACAGCCGAAGAGAAAGCGGAGTTCCTGGCCGCTGAGCCGAAGGCAGCGCCCTTCTTCCACCGCTGGTACGGCTCGCGCGAGTTCATCCAAGGCGTTGAGCGTTGGGTCATGTGGGTCGGCGATGCTATGCCGGCACAGCTTCAAAGCTTGCCCCGGGTGAGAGAACGAGTCGAAGCAGTTAGGGCATACCGCCTGAAGTCAAGGCGATCACAGACGCTGAAGGCCGCTGAAACTCCACAACGATTCGGGACGCAGATTATTGCGACCTCGAACTCTCTACTCATCCCTGAAGTGTCTTCTCGGCGCCGAAACTACATACCTATCGGATTCATCACGCCGGAAAACTTTTGCTCGAACAAGGTAAAGCTAGTCCCCGAAGCCACGAGATACCATTTCGCAGTGCTTCATTCTCGGTTACACAATGCATGGATGCGCGTAGTCGGCGTTCGCCTGAAGTCCGACTACAGCTACTCAGGCAGGATTGTTTACAACAACCTCATCTGGCCAGATGTCACGCCCGAACAGGAAGCAGAAATTGCCCAGCTCGGCCAGGCCGTGCTCGACGCACGAGCCCAGTACCCAGACTCGACCATCGCGCAAATGTATGACCCCGACAACGACTGGATGTACCCCGAGCTCACTAAGGCTCACGCGGCACTGGATGCAGCTGTCGAGCGTGCCTATGGTCTAGAACCCGGTTGCGAAGAAAAGACCATCGTGGAGCACCTATTCAAGCTCTACTCGCAAGCCGTAGAGAAAGCTGAAAAGGCTTCCTAGCAGGAAAAGAAAGTCTCACCCAACGCCGGACAGCTATAGTCAAAAGCGCAGTTTTAACGCGGGCCAAAGACGACTCGCACTGTGTGCTGAAGGGATTTAGGCGGCATCGGCAGCCTCCTGCGCCATGACGAAAGCCCACCGAACCTGCAGGTTCGGTGGGCTGTACGCTGGGTGAGCTACCTGGTGTTACTTGATGACAGCGATGAGGTCGCCGCCCTCTACCTTGGTGGCCTTGCCAATGGCGACACGCTCGATGACGCCATCCTTGGTCGCGGAGATGGAGGCTTCCATCTTCATGGCCTCAATAACTGCAACCTGGTCACCGGCCTTGACCTCGTCGCCCGCAGAAACGGTCGGGTTGACCACACCAGCGAACGGAGCGGCCACGTGGCCCTCGTTGCTCGGGTCGGCCTTCTCGACGGTGGCGACGGTGGATTCGACGTTATTGTCGCGGACCTTCATCGGGCGAATCTGACCGTTGACCGTCAGGACAACGTTGCGCATACCCTTCTCGTCGGCTTCGCCGAGCGCATCGAGGCGCACAGTAATCGGCTTGAGGTCAGCACGGTCGTTGGATCCGTCAGCGAAGTAGTGAACCACGTACTCGTGGCCTTCTTCCAGACCGTAGAGGAACACCGTGTCCGTGAGGGCCTCCGTGTTTCCGTACTTACGACGGAATTCGTTGAACTCCTCAAACTGCTTCGGGAAGAGCAGGCGGTTGAGGGAGTCACGGCGTTCCTGCGAGTTATCGGAGTCAAGGTGCGGCTGCTCTTCAGCGGGCACCTCCTTGACGGTCACCTCGCCCGGCGTACGGCCTTCGAGGACACGGTCGCGCAGCTCCGGCCAGCCGCCCGGAGGGGTACCGAGCTCGCCGCGCAGGAACGCGATGACGGAATCCGGGATGTCGTACTTGGACGGGTTGGCCTCAAACTCGGCCGGGTCCACGCCAGCACCCACAAGCTGCAGGGCGAGGTCGCCCACGACCTTGGAAGACGGGGTGACCTTGGTCGGACGGCCGAGCATCTCGTTGACGGCGGCGTAGGTGTCCTCGATGACCTCGAAGCGGTCCTCGAGGCCCAGAGCAGTCGCCTGAGCGCGCAGGTTGGACAGCTGACCACCCGGGATCTCGTGGCGGTACACGCGGCCAGTCGGGCCAGGAATACCCTTCTCGAACGGCTTGTAGAGCTGGCGGACGGCCTCCCAGTACGGCTCCAGATCGGAGACGGCCTTGAGGTCGAGGCCAGTGTCGCGCGCGGAGTTGGAGAATGCCGCGACAATAGCAGACAGGGACGGCTGCGACGTGGTACCGGCCAACGGAGCGGAGGCACCGTCGACGACATCGGCACCGGACAGCGCCGCCGCGTAGTAGGTCGCCATCTGGCCACCCGCAGTGTCGTGGGTGTGGACGTGCACCGGCAGGTCGAATTCCTTGCGCAGTGCCATGACCAGCTTGGAGGCAGACTCCGGACGCAGCAGGCCCGCCATGTCCTTGATAGCCAGCACGTGTGCACCCGTGCCCACGATTTCCTCGGCGAGCTTGAGGTAGTAATCCAGCGTGTAGAGCTTCTCATTCGGAGAGCACATATCGCCGGAGTACGCCATGGCAACCTCAGCCACGGACTTGTCGTTCTCAAGGACAGCCTCGATAGCCGGACGCATCTGGCTTACGTCGTTGAGGGCGTCGAAGATACGGAAGATATCGACGCCAGACTTGGCGGCTTCGTCCACGAAGGCGTGGCACACCTTGTCCGAGTACGGCGAGTAGCCAACCGTATTGCGGCCGCGCAGCAACATCTGAATATTCTGGTTCGGCATGGCCTCACGCAGCAGATCAAGGCGAACCCACGGGTCCTCCTTGAGGAAGCGCATCGCGACATCATAGGTCGCTCCGCCCCACGCCTCCACCGAGTAGAGGGACGGGGTCATGCGGGCCACGGCCTCCGCGGCAGAGACGAGGTCAGTACCGCGCACACGGGTGGCGAGCAGCGACTGGTGCGCGTCACGGAACGTCGTGTCCGTAACGCCGAGAGCCTGCTGATTGCGGATCTTTTCTGCCCAAGCCTTCGGACCCAGCTCAAGCAGATCGTCACGAGAACCACGCGGCAGCTCAGAGTTGCGATCGAATTCTGGGAGCTTGTCGAACGGACGAAGCGCGGTCGGACGCGTGCCATTCGGCTTGTTCACGGTGACGTCCGCGATGTAGTCGATGATACGGCCGGACTCGTCCACAGCCGGCGGAGCCTTGAGCAGGTCCGGGTGGGACGCGATAAAGCTGGTGTCGACGCGGGTCTCGGTGAAGTCCGGCTCGCGCAACAGGGCGCGCAGGAAGCCGATGTTGGTGGCAACGCCGGCGACGGTGAACTCGTTGAGGGCGCGCTGTGCACGGGCGACAGCCTGCTTGAAAGTGACGCCACGGCAGGTCATCTTCACCAGCAGGGAGTCGAAGTTCGGGGAAATCTCGGCGCCGACGGCAGTCGCGCCATCGAGACGCACGCCCGCGCCGCCCGGGGAGCGGTACGTGGTCAGGGTGCCGGTATCCGGGCGGAAACCGTTGTTCGGGTCTTCAGTCGTAATACGGCACTGCAGGGCCGCGCCGGTGATGTGGATATCCTCCTGGTGCAGACCAAGCTGCTCGAGGGACGCGCCCGCAGCGATGTGCATCTGCGACTTCACGATGTCGACACCGGTGATTTCCTCGGTAACGGTGTGCTCGACCTGGACACGGGGGTTCATCTCGATGAAGACGTGGTTGCCGCGCTCGTCCACGAGGAACTCGACGGTGCCAGCGCCCTCGTAGTTGATGTGCTGGCAGAACTTCACAGCGTCCGCACAGATGCGGTCACGCAGTTCCGGATCCAGCGTCGGAGCCGGAGCAATTTCCACGACCTTCTGGTGACGACGCTGCACGGAGCAGTCACGCTCGAAGAGGTGGATGACGTTGCCCTGGCTATCGGCGAGGATCTGGACCTCGATGTGCTGCGGCTTGATGACCGCGGTCTCAAGGTAGACGTGGCCGTCGCCGAAGGCAGCCTCGGCCTCGCGGGAGGCCTCAGCGCACTTCTCGCGCAGCTCAGACTCGTTCTCGATGAAGCGCATGCCGCGTCCGCCGCCGCCGGCGACTGCCTTGACGAAGAGCGGGTAGGTGAAGTCCTTGGAGTACTCGACGAGCTTGTCCACGTCAGTGGATGGCTCGGAGTCCTTCAAGGTCGGCAGGCCCGCCTCCTGAGCGGCGTGCACCGCAGCGGCCTTATCGCCGGTGAGGTCCAGGGTCTCCGGAGTAGGGCCAATGAACTTGATTCCGGCCTCATTGCAGGCACGGGCAAGGTCGGCGCGCTCAGAGAGGAAGCCGTAACCCGGATAGATGGCATCCGCGCCCGACTTCTTGGCGGCACGAATCACCTCATCAATGTCGAGGTACGCCTTCACCGGGGCACCCTCGGCGCCAATGCGAACGGCTTCGTTGGCGAATGCACGGTGGAAGGAGTTGCGATCCTCACGTGGGTAAATTGCAACGGTCTTCGCGCCAATTTCGAAAGCGGCACGGAAAGCACGGACAGCAATTTCGCCGCGGTTGGCTACAAGCACCTTGTTGAACGTCGGTAACGCGGTGGCAGACACTGCAGTAAGTTCCTTTCGGATTGTGGTCATTGGTTCACGTTGCTACGAGGTAGTTCAGAAAACTAATGCCAGCACGGGTGATCCACATCTCAGATTAGTAGTGCGTGATGCACGATGCGAACACGATCCCACACTATTGGTACTAAAGGGGGGTAAAACGTCCCGAAGGCCGGACGCCCGACGTATAAAGTCTGGCGCCGGCCGGGGAAATTCAGGGGCAACGGAGGAGTGTAGGGGTTCCGTCACAGATAGGTCATAGGAAACGTCGTTCCCTCCGGGGTGACGCCAGGAATACCCCGGCGCCACAGACGGCGATTAGAACTGCTTCGGCGGAACGGAGCGCTGAGCCTCACCGTTGTAGGCAGACAGCGGGCGGATGAGCGAGTTGTTCTCGTTCTGCTCCACGATGTGTGCGGTCCAACCGGTGATACGGGACATCACGAAGATCGGGGTGAAGAACTCGATGTCGAAGCCCAGGATGTGGTACGCCGGGCCCGTCGGGAAATCGAGGTTCGGCTGAATCTTGATGGAGGTGTTGTCGTACATGGTCTTTGCCATGATTTCGTACATCTCCACCCACTGCTCCTGGCCGTGCTCCTTGGCCAGCTCGCGGAAAGCGGCCTCCATGGTCGGAACGCGGGAGTCACCGTTCTTGTAGACGCGGTGACCGAAGCCCATCACGAGCTCCTTGTTCTTGAGCTTGTTGAGGGTCCACTCTTCGGTCTTCGCCGGGTCGCCAACCTCAATGAAGTTGTGCATGACGGCCTCGTTCGCACCACCGTGCAGCGGGCCCTTGAGGGCGCCGATAGCACCGACGACTGCGGAGTAGGTGTCGGACATCGTGGAGGTGATGACGCGCGCGGTGAAGGTGGAGGCGTTGAAGGAGTGCTCAGCGTAGAGGATGAGCGACTTGTCGAAGGCCTCGATGTCGGCGCGGGAGTTGGCCGGGGAGCCCTCTTCCTCACCGAAGACCATCCACAGGAAGTTCTCGGCAAAGCCCTTCTTACGCGACGGCTGGATGTAGCCTTCACCGCGGCGACGGCGGATGTCGAGCGCGATGATGGTCGGGATCTTGGCCATCAGCTCGAGAGCGGTACGACGGATGTGCTCGGAGTTCTTGGTGTAGGCCTCCGGATCCTGAGCGCCGATGAAGGAGATGGCGGTGCGCAGGACGTCCATCGGGTGGCAGGACAGCGGCATCGACATGATGAGGTCGATAAGGTGGCGGTCCAGGTGGCGCAGAGCCTTCTCACGTGCAGAGAAGCGGATGAGCTCCTCCTGAGTCGGAAGCTCGCCGTTCCACAAAAGGTAGGCAACCTCTTCGAAGGAGCAGTAGCGTGCCAGCTCCTGAACGGGGTAACCACGGTAGGTCAGGGAGTTGGTCTCCGGGACGACCTTGGAGACGGCGGTCTCGTCAACGACGACGCCGTACAGGCCCTTGCGGATTTCGGGGGTGTTCTCAGACATTGTGTTCTCCTTGTGCTTGGAAAAGTGTGTGGGACGAAAGACGCCACGAACCGTGGCGCGGTTCTTTTACTTGGATTGAAGGAACGACGTTCCAAGAAGGTTCGCCGCTGTGCGCTCGAGGCACGGGGTTCCGCGCTTCGAACGCAGTAGCTCGTCATACCGGCGAAGCGCCGGTCGGCAGGAGCCGGGGTTTTACTCGAAGGTCGGCTTGTAGGAGTCCTTGGAGTAGGTGAACACCGCCTGGTCGAAAGCGTTGTACTCGTTGTAGCGAACAAGTTCGTACAGGCGAGAACGGTGCTGCATGCGCTCGAGCCACTCGGTCTGGTTGCCCTCTTTCTCCATGAAGCGGAGGAACTCTTCGGTGGCGCCCATGGCGACACGGAAGGTGGACACCGGCCAGATGACAGCGTTGTAGCCCAAATCCTCGATTTCCTTGGCGGACAGCAGCTCGGTCTTGCCGAACTCCGTCATGTTCGCCAGGAGCGGGGTATCGACAGCGGCGCGGAACTTCTCGAAGTCTTCCTTGGAATAGAGGGCCTCGGTGAAGATCATGTCGGCTCCAGCGTCGGCGTAGGCCTTAGCGCGTTCGATGGCGTCGTCGATGCCGTGGATGCCGGCGGCGTCCGTACGGGCGCAGATGATGAAGTTGGGGTCGCGGCGCTCGTTGACCGCGGCGGAGATGCGGCGGACCATGAGGTCGGTCGGGACAACTTCCTTGCCGTCGAGGTGGCCACAGCGCTTCGGGTTGACCTGGTCCTCAAGGTGCATGCCGGCGAGGCCAGCGTCCTCAAGGGCCACCACCGTGCGAGCCGAGGACATCGGCTCACCGAAGCCGGTGTCAGCGTCGACGAGGACCGGCAGGTCGGTGGCGCGAGCAATCTGGCCGGAGCGGTGGGCGACCTCAGTGAGAGTGGTGAGGCCGATGTCCGGCAGGCCCAGGTCGTTAGCGAGGACGGCGCCCGAGATGTAGACGCCTTCGAAGCCGCCGATGTCCTGGATAAGACGCGCGGTGAGCGGGTTGAAGGCACCCGGGAGGCGGGTCAAACCCGGCCCCTCCAGGGAGGCGCGGAACTCCGCGCGCTTCTCGGCGTTGGTCTTGGTAGAACCAAACAGTCCAGCCATGTTAGAAAATTCCTTCCGGCTTCTTGGGGGCCTTCGCGAGGTGGTCCGGGGTGACATGGACGTTGAGCTCGTTCAGGTCGGTGAGGTTCTCGAGGTCCTGGACGGCGGCGAGGAAGCGCTCCTGCTCTTCCTCGGAGACCTTGCCTGCGGCCAGCTTCTTGAACTTGTTGATGTACTCCTCGCGGCCGAACGGACGGGCGCCGAGCGGGTGAGCATCAGCGACGGCGCGCTCGTCCTCGATAACGGTGCCGTCCTTGAAGGTGATGACGGCCTTGCCGCCGAACGCCTTCTCGGAAAGGTCGTTGGAGTGGTAGCGGCGGGTCCACTCAGGATCCTCGACGGTGGAGATCTTGTGCCACAGCTCGATGGTCTCCGGGCGGTGCTTGCGCTCGTCGGAGTAGGAGTGCTCGTAGTCCCAGTCGCCGTCCTCGAGGGCAACGGCGAAGATGTACATGATGGAGTGGTCGAGCGTCTCGCGCGATGCGCCCGGGTCCATCTTCTGCGGGTCGTTCGCACCGGTACCGATGACGTAATGGGTGTGGTGCGAGGTGTGGAGGACGATGGACTCGATGTCCGCCAGGTCGCGGCCCTCCTCGGCGAGGCGCTTCTTCAGCGCGAAGGCCATGTCGATCTGGGCCTGTGCCTGGTACTCCGCGGAGTGCTCCTTGGTGTAGGTGTCGAGGATGGCGCGCTTTTCTTCGCCCTCGGCCGGCAGCGGGATGGTGTAGGTGCGCTCCGGGGAGTGCAGCATCCATGCGATGAAGCCGTCCTCACCTTCCCAGATGGGAGCCGGGGCGCCCTCGCCGCGCATCGCGCGGTCGACAGCCTCGATGGCCATCTTGCCGGCGAATGCCGGAGCGGAGGCCTTCCAGGAGGAAATCAGGCCCTTGCGGGACTGGCGGGTCGCGGTGGTGGTGTGGAGAGCCTGGCCGATGGCCTGGTAGATGGTGTCGACATCGAGGTTCAGCATGGTACCGATACCAGCGGCGACGGACGGGCCGAGGTGAGCGACGTGGTCAATCTTCCACTCGTGAAGGCACATGCCCTTGACGAGGTCGACCTGGATCTCGTAGCCGGTAGCGATACCGCGGATGAGGTCCTTGCCGGTGAGGCCCTTGTGCTGTGCGACGGCAAGGATCGGCGGGATGTTGTCGCCCGGGTGGGAGTACTCGGCGGCGAGGAAGGTGTCGTGGTAGTCGAGCTCGCGGACGGCGGTGCCGTTGGCGAGTGCGGCCCACTCGGCGGAGTACTTACCATCAACACCGAAGACGGTGGACCCGTTGCCGCTCGCATCCGAAGAATGAGGATGCGACTGAGCCATGACGCGGGCGGAGGTGACCGGGCCGCGGACGACGGACGCCATAGCAACGGAGGCGTTGTCGATGATGCGGTTGATGATCATGTCCTTGGTGTCGGCCGGAACCTCGACCTTGTCTGCGGCAACCTTGGCGATCTTGTAGGCGAGGTGCTCCTCAATCGGGAAATCCTCGGCGGACTTGTGGGTGCGTACTTCGTGATTAATCACCGGAATTTAAACTCCTTTTTAAGTGTGGAAGCGTGGAGTGCATCGCAAGGAAAGCGAGCGACGCACTGTGGCACCGCGTTGTTGCGATAGCAATCACATTACTTTTTTCGACGTGCCCTAGGCCACAAGTGACCTTTGCGTAAATTTGTGGCATTATTATGCATACTCTGTAAAAGCTGTAAAACTCGCAGCCAGGACGCAGATCTGAAGGAGCACCATCCATGAGCAAGCACTACGCGGGGGCACGAATCCACGCGCTCCGCAAGCAACGCGGGCTGACGCAAGTCGCCATGGCCAAGACTTTGGGGCTATCCACGAGCTACCTCAACCAGCTCGAAAACGACCAACGGCCACTCACTGTGACCGTGCTCATGCAGCTATCGCAGCGCTTTAATGTGGACCCCAGCTACTTCTCCACAGAAAAAGATTTGCATGCCATCACGGAGCTGCGCCTCCTCTTCCCCGGCGCGGAAGAAGACACATTGGCAGACCTCGCCGGCCGGTTTCCTGAGCTCATGCCGGGACTCACCCGCGCCGCCGCCCTCGTCCCCCGCGAGCAAGAAGGCCCCTTCGAAGCCGTCCGCGAGTTTTTCTATAACGCGCACAACTACATCCATGAACTCGATGTTCTCGCGGAGGAACTCGCCGGCCAGCTTGGCCAGCGCGTTTTCCGTCGGGCTCGCCTTGCCTCGCTCCTCGAAGAGGAACTCGGCGTCTCGGTGCGCTTTGGCCGCACCGGCCCTCGCCGCGAATTCGATCCGGTCCGCCGCGAGCTCAATCTGCGCGGCGGCCTCACCGAAGCGCAGCTGGTCTTTGAGATGTCCTTGCAGTATTGCCTTCTCGCCTATCAAGACCTCTGCGACAACCTCGTCTCCGAGTTGCCCGAAGGCGTCGCGCGCGACATCGGCAGGCTGGGCCTCGGCCAGTACTTCGGCGCCGCGGTGACCATGCCATATAACGAGTTCCTCGCCAAGGCGGAGGAATCCCGCTACGACATCGACATGCTCGCCGGTGACTTCGGCACCGGATTCGAGACCACTGCCCAGCGCCTGTCCACCCTTCAGCGCCCCGGCAACACGGGTGTGCCCTTCTCCTTCATTCGCACAGACCGCGCCGGCAATATCTCCAAACGCCAGTCCTCCACGAGTTTCCACTTCGCCCGCTCCGGCGGCACGTGCCCGCTCTGGGTCGTCCACCGCGCCTTCGAGACCCCCAACCGCATCACCCGCCAGGTCGCCTCCATGCCCGATGGCCACACCTACCTCTGGATTGCCCGGCACGTCCAGGGTCCCGCCAAATCCTTCGGCACCCCGCGCAAGGAGTTCGTAGTGGGGCTTGGCTGCGACATCACGCAGGCCGATCGCCTTGTTTACGCGGACGCCCTGAACCTCTCCCCCTCCGCCGCCACGCCTATCGGCCCCGGCTGTCTCGCTTGCCCGCGTACCGACTGCCCGCAGCGCGCCTTCCCGCAGCTGGGCCGCACCATCCGCCTCAATCTCAATACGACAGCGGACCAGGCGTACGACACCATTTAAGGCGCAGGCTCGGCACCCTTGCACCAGCTTGCCGATGCCCCCTTTTCTTTCCGCTCGCACGAGCGTTCTAGGCCCCGAGCCTCCATGTCACCTGTGCGCGAGAAACTACCTGTGTTCCGCGCGAGAGGGCATCCGGTCTCTTTCCCTTTCCCGGAGGCCGGGCCTCGTTCGGAACACCTCTCCTCTCGAGTCCTCTCCACCCGTGCCCTGCGCAGGAATGCGCAGGGTGTGGCCCTACGAGTGTCTCGCTTCTTCTCATATGCCTCATGGCGCTCGCCGCGAAGAGAAAGCTCCACGACCGCGCACGGTGAAGCGCGGCCGCGGCGGCGCTGGAGGCTAGGGACGAGCCGGGCGCGGGGGCATCGGAAAGCTCCTGCGTGCTGCGGCTGTCATGCCACACCGGGGATAGCCACGGTGGACACCAACCATCCGATGAGCGTTCAGAATTAGTTCGTGAAGACGCTAAGGCCTGCGAAAGCAACGACGAGAAGCTCGGGCAAGGCAAACCCTGCCGAGCTCCACGTCGTTATAGTCCCTTGTTCTGAAACGAAAACTTAGGACAGATCGTCGTGCGCAACGAGGCGGCGAGCCGCCTCCGTGATGGTGCCCGACAACGATGGGTAGACCGCAAACGAGTCTGCGAGCTGGTTGACCGTGAGCTGGTTGGTCACGGCAACGGCGACGGGCAGAATGAGCTCCGAGGCGGTCGGCGCGACGATGACGCCGCCGATGACGCGGCCGGAGGTGGCGCGGCAGAAGAGCTTGACAAAGCCGTGGTTAAGGGAGCGCATCTTCGCGCGCGGGTTGGTGTTGAGCGGCATCATGATGGTGCGCGCGGAAACCTCGCCAGCCTCAATCTCGGCCTGAGTGAAGCCCACGGCGGCGATCTCCGGGCGGGTGAACACAGCGGTGGCCACGGTCTTCAGGCGCAGCGGGGACACGCCCTCGCCCAGCGCGTGGTACATGGCGATGCGGCCCTGCATGGCGGCGACGGAGGCGAGCGGGAAGAGATCCGAGCAATCGCCCGCCGCGTAGATGCCGGCGACGTTGGTGCGCGAGACGCGGTCGACCTTGATGTGGCCGGACTTCTGGGTGTGGACGCCCACGTGCTCGAGGCCCAGGTCCTTGGTGTTCGGGACGGAGCCGATGGACATGATGACGTGGGAGCCATGGATCTCGCGGCCGTCCTGGGTCTTCACCACGACGTTGCCGTCCTCGGTGCGCGCGACAGACTCCACGCGGCAATTCTTCTCCAGCTCCACGCCGCGCTCGGCGAGGACGGTCTCGAGCACATCTGCGGCATCGGCGTCATCATGCGGCAGAATGCGGTCGCGGGAAGCGACCATGGTGACCTTGACGCCCATCTCGGCGAAGGCGGAAACGAACTCGGCACCGGTGACGCCGGATCCGACGACGATGAGGTGCTCCGGCTCCTCCTTGAGGTCATAGACCTGCTGCCAGGTAAGGATGCGCTCGCCGTCCGGCTGTGCGCCCGGCAGGATGCGCGGGGTGGCGCCCGTAGCAACGAGGACGAGGTCCGCCTCGAGCTGCTCCTCGGTGCCGTCAGCACGCGTAACGTCGACGAGGTGGTGCGTGCCGCGCACGCCGGTCTGGTCCTCAGAGAACTTCGCGCGGCCGTCGATAACCTTCACGCCGATCTTCTCCAGGCCCGCCCGCACGTCCGCGGACTGCTTCGCAGCCAGTGCTTGGACGCGCTCGTTAAGAGCATCGAGCTTCAGCTGCAGCGAGCTGAGCTGATCGTTAAGCCCCATCGCATCTGCACGGCGGAAGTCCGTCTGAATGTTCGCGCCGGCGATGAAGGACTTAGACGGAACGCAGTCGAGGAGCACGGAGGAACCACCGGGCCCCTGCTCCTCAATGAGCGTGATGTGGGCGCCGTACTTGGCGCCGGCCGTTGCGGCCTCGTACCCGGCGGGGCCACCGCCGATGATGACAATGCGCGGGGTGTCTTCGGTCACCTGGGCAGTCTGAGCAGCAGCCTTATCCTGGGTCACTTTTATTTCTCGCTCCTTATGAGATCTCACGTCAAACACGTCATGGGGAATGCGGCTAACTCCAGTATCAACCTGGTCCTCGCCGGTAATGCCTTGGTGCTTTGCCTCCGCCACGGACGCACAGATCTCCGCCGCGCTTCCGAACGTGGAAACGCATGCGCATTATACGACCACCGTGAGGCAGGCACACTCATCCCACAGTGTAGTGCCCGCAGGTCACCTCCCGCACGCTGGGTAACGCGGCTGAGCTTCGACCGCCAGTTCCGTGGAGCGGTTTACTCTGCTGCCGCGAATTGATCGACGACGGATCCGAAGAGCTTAATGCCCACACCGAGGGCGCGCTCGTCCACGATGAGATCGCCCATATGCAGGTCATACTGCTCGCCCTCGCCAGACCAGCAGCCCAGGCGCGCCATGGAGCCTGGGACATGCTCGAGGTACCACGAGAAATCCTCGCCGCCCGAAGACTGCGGGGCCTGGGCCACGCACTGCGGATCGATGGCCGCGGCCGCCGCGGTGAGCGCGGCCGTCGCCACGTCGTCGTTGAGCACCGGCGGCACGCCGCGATGATACTGCAGGTCGTACTCCACGCCGAGGGGAGCGAGGACCTGTTGGACAAGTTCGCTGAAAAGCTTTTGCATGCCGCGCCACACGGTGATGTCCGCCGTGCGCATGGTGCCGGTGAGCGTGCCCGTCTCCGGCATAGCATTAGGTGCAAAACCGGAGTTGATCTGGCCGAACACGAGCACGGTGCCGGTGCGCGGATCCACCCGGCGCGAGAGCAACCCGGGCAGATCCGTGACGACCTTGGCGAGGGCAAAGATAACGTCGGCCGACAGGTGTGGGCGTGACGTGTGTCCGCCCGGTCCCTTCACCTCAAGCTCGACCACGTCGGTGGCCGAGGTGATCGCCCCTGCGCGCACGCCGATGCGCCCCACGCGCAGCTTGGGCTCGGCGTGCACAGCGAAGATGGAATGCACGCCCTCGAGCGCACCCCAGGACACGACGTCCGTGGCGCCTCCGGCCCACGTCTCCTCCGCCGGCTGGAAGATAGCGCGCACGCCGACAGGCAGACCGTGCTGCTCGTCGTATTCCTTCAGCGCGCAGGTGAGCCCCAGCACGACCGTGGTGTGGACGTCATGCCCGCAGGAATGGGAGACTCCTTTATTCAGCGACGTAAACTCCAGCCCCGTGACCTCTTGGATGGGCAGTGCGTCGATATCCGCACGGAAGGCCAGACGGCCCTGCTCGCTGTCCGGGCCCAGGTCGGCCATGAGACCGGTCTCTGGGAACAGGTGCGGCTCCACGCCCCACTCCTCCAGAATCTTCGCGATGTAGCGCGTGGTCTCGACTTCGTTATTCGACGTCTCTGGGTGGCGGTGAATGTGGCGGCGCCAGCCGATGACCTCGGCGCGGTGCGCATCGAACCAGGCCGCCACGAAACGCGAGACATCGCCCGGCCCCTCGCCGAAGACGTCAATCGACGTATCCGCGTGAGCGTAATGCGAGCTCGGTCGAGCGTTCATGAGGTACCTCCTGGGTCTTTCCCAACGAGTCTAGACTAGACCAAGCGGTACAGAAAATCTGGCCCGGTTTTAATGCGGCCAACCCCGGGCTATTCGAAAGCCCACTTCCCGCTAAAACGCCGGCGATTCACGTAATCCGATGGAAACGGTGCGATGTGTTCCGGCTTCACGAGGAGCGTCCAGTCATCCTCTCCATCCAGCGCGCAGATTTCCTCCACCATGCGCGCCGCACCAGGCAGCAACGATGCCGGCGGGACTTCAAGCCCGAGCGCCAGCTTATAGATGGTGGACAAGCGTGGGTCCGCGAGCCCCTCCCCGTAATGATCGTTTCGCTCTAGGTTCGAAATCTGGTTGCGCGATAAGCCCGTGATGTCTGCGAGCGCTTGCTGCGAGATCTTCCTGCCCTCGCGCAGTGCTTGGAGCGTGATGGAAAAGCCGTGGCCATAGCTTGACCACATGAGTCGTTCGACAGCGAAAGTCATGTGTCCCCCGAGTAGTCGGACCCGCGCACCCCAGCGCGGGCTTTCTACCCCGGGATTCTAAAACGACGGCCACGAACGCGCCACCGCTGCGGCGAAACACTTACGTCACCGCAGCTCAGCGGCCGCTGCTTGCGGCTTAAAGGTCAATATTGCGTGGTCCGTAGAGGCGGTCGCCAGCGTCGCCCAACCCCGGCACGATGTACGCGTCTTCGTCGAGCGAAGGGTCGATGACGGCGGTCACGAGACGGACCGGCAGACCGGAGTTGGCCAGTGCATCCACGCCTTCCTGTGCCGAGACCATGCAAATAGCCGTGATATTCGTCGCACCACGCGCGGCAAGCAGACGCAGGGCGTGGAGCAGCGAACCACCCGTGGCAAGCATGGGATCCACAACGAAGACCGTACGGCCTGACAGATCTTCCGGCAGCGCCTCGAGATACGGCACCGGCTCGTGCGTTTCCTCGTCGCGGGCCATGCCGATGAAACCAACCTGTGCATCCGGAATCATGGACAAGGCGGGGTCAATCATGCCCAGGCCAGCGCGGATGATGGGAACGATGATCGGCGGGTCTTGCAGGCGCGTGCCTTGCGCGGTGTCCACGGGGGTCACGCAGTCAAAGTGCTCAACGGGCAGGTCGCGCGCGGCTTCGTAGACGAGCATGGTGCCCAAGTCTTTCAAAGCAGCGCGGAAGGCGGCGTTATCGCTGCGCGCGTCGCGCATGAGCGTGAGGCGGGAGGCAGCCAGTGGGTGGTCTACAACGTGGATATCCATGCCCCCTACTCTAAAAGCTTTTTTAAATTTTGTGGGAACCTTTCGGCGCGCAGCACAGTCCAATGAGGCATGAACACTTTTACCTTGGACCCCGAAGTAACCCGCTCTCTTGCCCGTGACCTCGATCAACAGTCGCTACCCCAACCTTTGGCACTGCCCTCACTGCCGGGCGGCTGCCTCAGTGACTTCTGTTCGGCGCTCACCGCAGCGTTTCACAATGTTGCCGCGCGTGACGAAATGATGCGCTCCGACTTGGCACATCTCGCAGAAGTCGCCGTCGTGACAACGCACGCAGCACTCACCGTGGACAGCGATGGCGCTGCGGCTTTCGCCAACGAGAACGTCGCCCCACGTCCAGGAACGGAGGGATGAGCTCATGATGGTCATCATGGACGCCATTCGCCAGATTTCGGCGCTGCGTCCCGCCGAGCTTCCCGCCGTCCCCACGCCACGCATGCCGGATGTCTCGAGCGTGCACGAACTGGCCCGCATCACGGATGGCACACCAGAGAAGATCCTGCGTGCCGTGGACTCGCTACGAGCGGACTCGGCGCAGATTGAAAAGCTGCAGCGCGAGGCCCGCCAACTCGCTTTTGGGTGCATTCGTGACCTCTTCGCCTTGGGCCTGCGACTTCTCCAAGAGGCGGTACCCATGGCGCTGGGCTTGCTCATTCCCAATCCGGCTGCACAGATGGCTGCCCGCGCCGCCCTGCAAGGGCTGGCCATGCGTGGCCTCGCGGAGGCCGGGCAGCGCATTATGCAACTCGTCCATGAGCTCATTCCGCTCGCCCGTCCCCTTCTAGAGATAGCCGGTCGCGCCGTCGCCTCGGCCGTAAGCGAGGAAGGCCACGTCGCCAAAGACTCGCTCAAGTCGGAGCAGTCCCGTGCACTTCCCGGCGCGCCCGCGCCCTCCGCCGCGCCCGAGATTCGCCCCGCTGCGCTGGAAGACACCACCGCTGGCAGCAGTGCACGTCCGGCCACCAGCAGCTCCAGCAGTTCCGCGCAAGGTCAGGCCGCCGTCAACGCGGCGCTGTCGCAAATCGGCACTCCGTATACCTGGGGCGGGACCGGCGCCGGTGGCTACGACTGCTCCGGATTGACGCAATGGGCGTGGCGCCAGGCGGGCATCGAATTGCCGCGCCTTGCCGAGCAGCAAACGGTAGGCCGCCAAGTCACCGCCGCAGAGCTCCAGCCCGGGGACCTCGTCGTCTGGGACGGCCACGTGGCCATGTATGCCGGTGACGGCCAGATCGTCGAGGCCGGAAGCCCCGTCCAGACCAACCCGCTGCGCACCACCAACATGGGCATGGCGTTTAAGGGCTTTTGGCGACCGACCGGCTAATTCCACCGAAGTTTATGGGCGCAGCCTCGGCATGGGTACAAGCCGCTTCTGCTCTAGTGCGATCGCGTGCGCATCCGTCGCGCACGGTTGGGTAGACTGAGCTTTTATGAGCACCCGCGCAATCGTACCGATTAAGCTCTCGCTGACTGAGGGCGACTTTTATACCCTGTGGGCCCCGAAGTGGCGCCAGAACGGCACGGAGTGGCAAGCCTTCTTGGGCGATGATGAGTCGATCCTCCTCTTCCGCACCGAGGCCGAGCTGCTGACGTTCTTGGAGTCAGGCCAGCGTCACGACTTGCTGGATCACCCCAACTGGGAAGCTTTCAACTCGCGGCCCGCGAACCGCGTCTCCGTCGCGCCGCGCGATGACTACGACCTCATCGGCATGCCTGCCAAGCTGGCGGAGCGCCCCGGCCACGAGGCCGTGTCCACCGTCGCACGTGACTTGGAGGTCGCCGAGGCTCTCGCCTCGGTCGCGGGTGCCGAGCACACCACCATCTTCTTCGCCACGCACTCCATCCTGCGCAACACGGTGCGCGGCTCTGAGCACTACACGGGCGATGAAGGCCTGCGCGAGTGGTCCGGCGTGGGCCGCGTCATCCTCACCAACTGGAAAGAGATCATCGAAGACCTCGACAAGCACGTCAAGGTCGTTCCCACCACGGACTTCAGTGAGGATAAGGTGACCGACGCCGCCGCGCGTATCTCCGCCGCCACCGCTGCCGCGGCCAAGAAGCGTCAAGAGGACGAGGAAGCCCGCAAGGCCGAAGCCGCCGCCGCGGATCCGTACGACAAGTCGGTGTGGGCCGCCGCTGGTATCGACCCGGTGAAGATCACCATCGACCGTAAGACCGTCTACACGCTGCGCACCTATCTGGGCGAGCGCCCGGTCTTCCTGGGCAAATGGGGCGAGATTTACTCCTTCCCCACCCCGAAGCAGCTCGTGCGCTGGATCATGGAAAACGATGACCATGACCTCGCCCATGTGTCCACGTGGGAGGACATCATCACCGCCGCCAACGCCGGCGAGCTTGAGGTCCAGGTTCACCCGGACAACCAGTACACGTTTAACAACCTCGTGCGCGACATCGAGCAAGGTCCGGAGGCCGTGGACAACGACCAGCTCGCTCGTGCCTACGAAATCTGCGCGGACGCCGCAGACTGGGCCGGCGACGACTCGATTAACTCCTTCATGTTGGCGAACCCGCGCTTCCAGGACTACCTGGGTTATATGCTCGGCTCCACGGAGCATGCTGGTTACGTGCCGTCCAAGCCATACAGCGATCATTCCTCCGCTTGGCGCAGCCTGGAAGAGATGCTCATCAAGCGCTTCTCCAAGTTCTAAACAGCACGATAACCGCTGCTAGAGCACTGCGTCGGTCACCCCGGCGCCGTGCGAACACCGAACGCCCGCTGCCCCACGTCATCGACGTGGGCAGCGGGCGTTTGCTGTGCGACTACATGTTCTCCTCCGCGCTTTAGGGAAGCAGGTACGGCCGCAGCGCCGCGATGAGGTTTGCGGTGAGCTGGGCAGTCTCCGGTGACTTCGGCGCGAGCGCGTCAAAGCCATGGTAGGCACCGGGAACCTCCACGAAGTCGACGGGAACGCCCGCCTCCCGCAGCTTGTCCGCGTAGGCACGCGACTCGTCGTAGAAGAGATCGAGCGTGCCGATGGAAATCCACGTCGGCGGCATGCCGGTAAAGTCGCCGCGCTCGACGGGGGACGCATAGGGTTCCGGCTCCCTCTCAAGGTGATCAGCGCCGAGGTACGCAGCCCACGCCGCACGGTTGAAGTTAGCCGTCCAGACAAAGTGCCCGCGCCCGCCCTCGACGGGGCGCTGTCCCGTGCGGTGGTCGAGCATGGGATAGACCAGCCCGTTGAAGACAATGGGATGGCCCTCATCGAACGCGCGTTGTGCAAGGCCTGCGGCTAGTCCGCCGCCGGCGCTATCGCCACACACCGCCACGGGGCCGGAGGTGCGTTCCTGTGCCCAGCGCAGCGCCGCGTAGCAGACGTCAAAGTCCGCCGGGAAGGGATTCGCCGGGGCCTTGGGGTAATACGGTGCCACGATGATGGCGCCCAGCGCTCGCGCGATGGCCGCGTTGCGAGTGTCATACATCTCCGGCGCACCGACCAAATGTCCACCACCGTGCGTCCACACCATGACCGGTATGTCGCCCCAGTCGGGTGCATCCGCCGCGGCATCCACAGAGTCCGGAACTAGCACGTGTACGTCGCAGGACACGCCCTCGGGTGACTGCACACGCAGGCGGGAGGCCTGCACATCGTCGCCGGTGGGCTGCGCCATGACGGCGCGGCGGCCCAGGCGCGCGATGGCCATGGCCACAGCGCCTGGCACATTCGTAAACGGGAACCACGTCGCGGGCGTGCGCAGCGTCGGCGAGACAGCGCTGCGGTCAGCCCGCCATTGCGGCACCAGAGCGGCGGCTGCGCCGAGCGCGCCAAGGACCCCGGCACTGACGAGGGCGCGGGAGGCGAAGCGGGAACAGGTAAGGGACATCACTATTCTTTCGTGTGGGTGCGGCAACGGCGCACGGCATCGAGGGAAACGACGTCGGCATCAGGCGCATCCGGCGCCGCCGGTGTCGCGGATTCTGTGGAGCCAGGGGGCTGCGCGGTCGTGGCGCGTTCACCGCCCAGAACCGTGAGTGGTCGTCGCGCAGCGCGGCGCGTGGCGGCGAAGCGGTGAATCTCCTGCCCCACGGCGGGCTCGCCCAGGATAATCACCTGGGCAAAGGAGGCCTCGTCCACGGTGTGCAGCGCGCGGGGGCTCAGCAACGCGAGGGTGCACTCCTCCAGATAGCCGCGCACCCGCGTCGCCGCGTCAGGGCCCAAGGATTGGAGCTCGGTCTCGTCTACCTGTGGCTGTGCCCCGCCCGGTGTGGCAAGTACAACATAGTGCCCAGCCGCCTTCGCAGTACGGTGCGCGTCGACGAAGGCAGCGGCATCAAAGTCCGCCTCGGCAGGCAGGATGATAAGCACCGAAGACGCAGTGTTTGACGCTGAAGACATACCCCCATTGAACACGCGTCACCGCGCGATGGCACCCCACCGCGGCGCCACTGGCGCATTGAACAGCGTGTTCGTCGGTTCCTGGCAGGCCGTCTTCAGGAAGCGTGCCGGGCGCGAGACATCGGGCTAGTGCGTATGACCGTGATCGTGGTCGCTAGCACCGTCCGCGTCCTCGCCGCGGAAGAGAGCGTCCTCGGCGAATTCGGGGTCGCCGAGTTCCTCGTAGGCCGGCAGGATGGTCGTCTCCAGGAGCTTCTCACGCACGACCTGCGGAGCGAAGGCGTTCTCCACGGCCTTGACGGTGAGGTCGAAGAACTCCTCGAGACCGTAGCTAAACGTCTCGTTGAGCGCGACGAACTGGTCGGTGAGCGTGCCCACCTCCGGCAGTCCGGCAGAGATAGTGCACGTAAAGCCCAGCTGCTGCAGAAGCGGCAAGGGGTGATCGGACAACTCCTCGAGTTGGCCGCGCATGATTTCTACCGCGGGGCTAAAGGTCACCGGGATGCGTCGGTCGCACACCCAGCCGGAGACCTCGCCCGGAGCGATGCCGTCAAGGTTCGCGGTGAAGTCATCTACCAGCGCCGTCGCGTGGGAGAGACGGTTCACGCCCGCCTGCACGCCCGCAGCAACATCGTCGAGCTCGCCGTCAGCGTGAAGCTCGAAAGGAAGGAAGCCCCTGCGCAGGGTGGCAACGAGCGCGTCCAAATCCGGTAAGGGCTGCGCCACATCGCTGCCCAGAGCAAAGCCGGCGACGCGGGCGCCCTCGGTGCCGCGGTCAGCCTTGTCCTTGCGTGCGGCGGCGACGGTTAGCGCGGCCAACTCCTGCAGGGTGGTGGACCCACGCAAGCCCATGATCACGAGGCGGGCGTCGATCCCCGCGTGATCGAGCCCGGCAAGCGCGGCATCGACAGCCTCCTGCGCGCTGAAAGGATAAGTCTCCGCATGGAGACGCAGCTCCGCGTAGACGACATTATCGGCGGCCAACGCCGCCACCGCGGCGGCCGTGGCCGCCGTGAGGTCTGCGGGAGTGGCGGCATCGGAAGGCACATGCTCTTGGAGGGTGACTTTCGGCAGGCCAGCGAAGGTGTCGCGGTCCGAGTCCTTATTTTCCGGGCTAATCAAAGGTGCGTCATGCATGCCCACCATCGTAGGCGGGCGCCTAAGATGTTTCACGTCATGAAAAAGCTCGCCACCCTGTCGCTCGCCGCGGTGTGTTCCGCGGCGCTCAGCGCCCCAGTCCTCAGCCCCGCCCCCGCCCGTGCGCAGGAGGATCCTGCCGCCACGGCACCGGCCCCAGGCGACCCCGCAGGCGGCCCCGCTGGCGACCAGGCGGGCGAGGAAGGCGACGCCACAGAAGAGTCCGTCACCCCGACCTACCGCACGGAGGCACCCAACACGGATACGTGTCCGCAGTCCCTCGTGCCGCCAGAGCCGGTGACGACCTCGGAGCGTCTCGCGCCGGGCCAACCTGCGCCCACTCCCCTGCCGGCTACGCAGACCAGCGACTGCGGCGTGAAAGCGCCGAAGGGTTTCACGGTGGACAAGGACGTCCTTGCCGCGGCGTTCCTCGTCGCAGACGTTGACTCAGGCGAGATCATCGCGATGAAGGATCCGCACGGGCGTTACCGCCCGGCGTCCATCATCAAGGTGCTCCTCGCACTCGTCGCCATCGAGGAACTCGACCTCAACCAGAAATACACCGCCACCGCGGAGGACGCGAACGCGGACGGCTCCGCCGTGGGCATTGGCGAGGGCGGTGTCTACACCATCGAGCAACTTCTTCAAGGCCTCGTCATGGCCTCAGGCAACGATGCCGCGCACGCGCTCGCCCAAGCCCTGGGCGGCGATAAGGCGACCCTCGACAAGGTCAATAAGAAGGCCCACGAGCTGGGCACCACCGACACCGTCGCCGCGAGCTACTCCGGTCTCGACGCGCCAGGCATGTCCACCTCGGCCTACGACCTAGGCCTCATCTACCAGGCCGCGTACCGCAACCCCACCTTCGCGCGCCTGGTCAACACGGATCACGTCGACTTCCCCGGCTACGGCGACCTGCCCGGCTATGAGCTGTGGAACGACAACGGCCTGCTCATGAACGATCCGGAGGGCATCGGCGGCAAAACCGGATACACGGATGACGCGCACCATACCTTCGTCGGCGCCGTCAACCACGGCGGCCGTCGCCTCATGGCGATCATCCTCAATACCACCGTGGAGCACGGCCCCCGCGCGTGGGAGCAGGCCCAAAAACTGCTCCACGAGTCTTATGACGTCCGCCCCGGCCAGGGCGTGGGCACGCTGGCACCCGCCGAGGATCCTTCCGCGACCCCCACGGTGACGGCCACACAGGACCCTGTGGCGCCCAACGCCGCGGAGCCTTCCGATGCCCCCACCACCTCAGCGCGCGCACACGCCTACGACCCAGTCCTCGACGATCTCAAGCCGTGGATGAGCTGGCTCATCGTGGGCCTCGTCGGGCTCTTCGCGCTTATCGCCGCGGTGCTCACGCTCCGCGGGACGACGGGTCGCCACCACAAGCGCTAGCCTTTGTCCCACGCACATGCCGCGGCTCCCGGATGAACATTCGTATGTCTAGCGGCGCGACGAACGCTTGACCACTTCGGCATGAGCGAAGCGATCGTGGGCACCCAGCATGCCGTTATCGGGCGAGATGGTGCCGACGCTGATGAGTCCACCAATGAAACCGACGAGCTGGCCGAGTCCCGGCACGATGTTGACGAGGCGGAACCAGTTTCGTTTCATCGCCTGTCGCGGGCTAAGCCGCTCGTGCGTGTCGACGTCGCGCACCTCGTAGCCTGCCGCCAGCTTGATGGGGCTGCCGCCCCAGAGCACCTCGGGGAGGATGAAGTACGCCGAGAAGACGACGAAGAAGAGGAGCGCAGCGATGGCGTCTCCGCTGTCGCCGAATACGCTGAGCGGCGCAAGCACCGCACCGCCGACCATCGTGGCGAGGAAACCGTCCACGATGCCCATTGCCCAGCGAGTGCCGGGCGTGGCGCGTTGCGCGACCGCGCCGTAATCCACGACGCCGGTGGGCTGTCCCCACACTGGGTGCGCGGGGCTGGGCACGTTGTTATTCGGCCCCACGCCCGGCGTGTGTGCGAAGTTAAGAGAAGAACCGTACGGGTTCACCGCAGGTTGATCGAGCTGGGCGTACTGGCCATAAGGGTTCTGCGCAGGGCCCGGCTGTGCGTGCTGGTGCGGCTGCGGGGCGCTGGCGGCCTGCGCGTTAGTGTCGTGGTCGGGTTCCGTCCACCCCGTGTAGTCCTGTGGCCACGTGCCAAAGTCGCAGAGGTACTGCAACTGCGCCCACGTGACGCCACGGCCAGCGCGGAGCGCTTCATCGTAAAGCGCGCGGGCCTCGTCGTTGCCTAGGATGCCGTAGCCGATATTCGTCTCACGCCGCGTATCCGCCGACGTGGAATAGCCCTGCTGAGACAGGCGCGCGTCGCGCGCCGAAAGCAATACGCCCAGAGCAGTCGAGTTCTCCTGCGGATCAAGACCAAAGTGGGTGTAGAGGTTCGGTGCATGCATGGACGCTCACGGATCCTTTCGTTGCTGCACTGCGCACCCCATCGCGCTGCGAGAGCGCCGCGCGGGGTGCCGCAGAGACTCTGCTGGGTGTGTTTGTGGCGCTATTGTATCGCCCGCGCCACGACTCGCTCGAGCGAACGGCGGGGTGACGTGCGGATGAGCTACTTGCGGCGGAGCAGGGCCACGAGACCGGCGCCCACCGCGCCGAGAGCCGCGCCAATGCCCAGCGTGGTGCCCGTGGACGGACCGCTCTTCATCTCGTTGCGCACACGAATAATCGCCGGTGCGGGGACGTCCACGTCCTCGGCGTTGACGAGAGACTCCTCCGTCGTCGCCGTCCAGGCTGAGACATAGAGCACCACGCGCCAGACGAGGTACATGACAACCATGAGGACAATGACGGGGCCGAAGACGGCGCCCGCCGGGTTGCCTGCAGCAGAGGACATGATGACGGTGGACAGCTGCTTGAGGACCTCAAAGGCCACGGCGCCGATAAGGGCACCCATGAGGCCGGACTTCTTCGGCACCTTAGTGCGCGGCAGGATGACAATGAGCCACCCGAACACGAGGAAGTTCGCAATGAGACCGACCACTAGGCCGACGAGGAAGATCACGATATTCATGCCGGGGAAAGATTCAATGCCCACCCAGTCGAAAACCTTCTGCGTGAGTCCAGACGAACCGGCTGCGGTAACGCCGAAGGCGATGACGAGCGCGACGAGCAAACCGATGAGGCCGAGCAAGTCGCTAAGCTTCTTTTGAATGAAGGTGCCGCCTTCATTCGCGTCGATCTTCCACATCGCGGAGATACCAACGCGCAGGTTGTTCATCCATCCCAAGCCGGACCACAGGGTGGTCAGACCACCGATGCCGAACATGGCGCCGCGCTGATCGACGGCGGTTTCAAGAACCTCGTTGAGTGTCGAGCCTAAATCACCCGAGACAGACTCGGTGATGCGGTCCTGCAATTGCTGAAAAAGATCGGGGCGCGATGCCAAGACCGTTGCCGCACCCGCGGTAAGCAGCATGAGCAACGGGAAGATAGCGAGCACCGAGTAGTACGTGGTGGCTGCGGCGAACTGGTTGCCGCCCTCAGACCCGTACCGATCGAGCGTGCGCATGATGTGGTCGACGAAGGGCGAACGCTCACGCACTTTGTCGACGGCACCTGGCTCGTCATCATATGCGCGTTCAATGCCGTACACGTCGGTGCGTGCCTCGTCGTTCTTCGTAGACGGAGATGACGCTGCTGTCATGCGGACGAGAGTCCTTTCTTAGAAAGAAATAAGTTACTCGTCCTAGAATATCGTGGTCCTAGCCACGGCGGGGGCGGAGGAAGCCAACCTTGTCATAAACGTTATCGAGCAGGGGCTGCGCGATCTCCTGCGCGCGCTCCGCGCCGCGGGCAAGGATGGACTCGAGCTCGCCGCGGTCCGTCATGAGTTCCTCATAGCGTGCCTTGAGCGGCGTGGTGAACGCTTGGAGGGCATCGGCAGTGTCGACCTTGAGGTGACCATAGCCCTGACCTGCGTACTTCTCGACCAGGGCATCCACGGATTCGCCGGTAAGCGCGGACTGGATGATAAGGAGGTTGGACACGCCCGGCTGGGTCTCACGGTCGAAGGCGACAGAACCCAGATCATCCGTGACGGCGGACTTGATGCGCTTGGCCGAGGTCTTCGGATCGTCGAGCAAGTTGATGATGCCCTTCGGGTTCGAACCCGACTTCGACATCTTAGAGGTCGGATCTTGAAGGTCGTAGATTTTCGCGGAGCCCTCCGGGATGAACGGCTCGGGCACGCGGAAGGTCTCGCCATACTTGGCGTTGAAGCGCTCGGCCAAGTTGCGCGTGAGCTCGAGGTGCTGGCGCTGGTCCTCCCCCACCGGCACGAAGTCCGGCGAGTACAGCAGGATGTCCGCCGCCATGAGCATGGGGTAGGTAAACAGGCCCACGGAGGTGCGGTCCGAGCCTTGCTTGGCGGACTTGTCCTTGAACTGCGTCATGCGTGAGGCCTCGCCAAAACCGGTGAGGCACTGCAGGACCCAGGTGAGCTCCGTGTGCTGCGGAACGTGGGACTGCACGAAGAGCGTGGACTTCTCCGGATCGATGCCCAGGGCGATGAGCTGGGCGGCACCGGCGATGGTGCGCTGGCGCAGCGCCTCGGGATCCTGCTCCACCGTGATGGCGTGCAGGTCCGGGATGAAGTAAAAGGCCTCGAAGGAATCCTGCAAGTCAATCCACTGCTTGAGGGCTCCCAGGTAATTACCCAAATGGTAGGAATCCGCCGTGGGCTGGATACCGGAGAGGACGCGGTGCGTCGCGGCGTCGGTGCTCCCCGCGGTTGCTGCAGAATTCTGTTCAGTCATAGTCATTCAGTGTAGTGCGCGGCCTCCTGCGTGCAAGGCCCAGGGTTAGCCTCGCGCTACACGGCCATTCTTCATGTCAACACCCACCGGCGTGCGCAACTCCCCCACAGAGCGAAAGCCGCCCCTCCCGAAACGGGAAGGGCGGTTCAGCGTCGTGAACGCGAGAACTAGATCTTGCGCTTGGTCGGGCTGTGGGTATCCAGCGCGTTAGAGAAACCAGCGACCATGAGTGCGCCGCCTACGCCCATGAGGACCATCGGTGCCAGGGACAGGAAGGACGGGCCTTCGACGCTAAACCACCAGATGGCGGCGGCCAAGATAACAGCGCCGAGGATGAATTCAATTGCTGCGCGTGCCATGCAGTTGCTCCAAGTTCTCGCGAGGAAAGAATGATATAGACGTCACAGAGTTTAACACCCGGCACACGCTTCAATCCATTAATGCCCGCTTTCGGCCGCTCGCGCGGGGGTAGCCTTAGCGGTACTCCACCACAAGCGGCGAGTGATCGGACCAGCGTTCCTCGACGCTCGGGGCCTTGTCGACCCAGGTGCGCACGGCGCGGTCGAGCATCGCACGGGTCGCGGCTTGATAATCGATGCGCCACCCTGCGTCGTTATTGAAGGCCTGACCACGGTAGGTCCACCACGTGTACGGGCCTTCCAGCTCCGGCTGGAGGCGACGCGCGGCGTCAAACCACACCGGCTCATGGCCGGCCGCGCGAGCCGCCCAATCCGTCTTCGTCGCGTACTCCACCACGCCGTGGTACTCGCCCAGGCGCGCCTTGACCTGCGGCTCAGAATCCGGGAATGCGCCAAAGACGAAGTCCATGAAGGCGCGCTCCTCCGGCAGGTGGCCAGCCTTCTTCTCGTTCGCCTTGTTGTTCTTCAGGTCCTGCGCGCGGTGGCAGATATTCCAGTCCCCGCCGATGACCATCTGTGGAAACTCGTTGGCACGCTCCTCGAGCACATCCGCGAACTCGTCCAGGAAGCGGTACTTCTCATCCAGCTTGGGCGAGTCCGTGTCGCCGCTGGGCAGGTAGAGGGAGGCGACGCGCTCGCCGTTGGCGACGGTGGCCTCGATGTAGCGACCGGAAGATGCAAAGGAACCGAAACCCACAGAGACATCGGAAAGCTCCGTGCGGGAGAGGATGCCCACGCCAGCGCGGCCCTTGGCATCCGACTCAGCCTGAACCAGGTGCCAGCCCGCCTCGAGCGACGGCGCCAGGGCCTTCTCCGTCTCCTTGGGGTTCGCGCGCACTTCCTGCATGAGCACAACGTCCGCCGGGGTCTGGGCCAACCAGGCGTTCATGCCCGGGTTGAGTTCGTTGCGCTGCTTGCAAGCGGCGCGGATGCCATTGACGTTGACGGAAGCGATGGTAAAAGTCATGCCGCCTACTCTAGCGGGCGGACGAGCGGGCCAAGCGCGCGGCCACGACGCAGAGGACGACGGCGGCGGCTGAGAGCGCGGCGCCAGCAAGCGCCGGCGAGCCGAAGCCCAAGCCCGCGCCGACAACCACACCGAGCGCGTAGGCCGAAATGATGGCCGAGGCGGTGTCCTCACTCACCCCGAAGTCCGCCGCGATGAGTGGCAGCAAGCCCATGGAGGTAAATTCCGTGGTACCGAGCGCGAAGGCGCCGAGTGCCATGGCGAGCATGGCGATGGTACGGCGACGCCGCCCCATCTCCGTCTGGCGGGAATGGGGCGGCGGTGGAGCCGGCGGCGGGGCGCCCGGCCGGTGGGCTGGGATTCTTCGACTATCCGCGTGGTGTCCTTGTATATGGTGTCCTTGCGTACAGTGCGAGTGAGTGCGTTTTAGCTTTGCTCGACGATCTTGACCTTGGGCGCAAACGCCTCCGGGTCGCGACGCATGATGCGGCGCTTATCCCACATCGTGACGAACCACAGGGAAACGCCCACGAGGGCAAGCGCGGCACCGGCCAGCGCCGTCGAGTTGTAGGAGAAACCGGCGCCCACGACAATGCCGCCGATGGCGGCGCCCATCGCGTTCGCGATGTTAAGGGCCGACTGGTTGAGCGCGGAGGCGAGCGCCTGGGCATCACCGGCGACCTCCATGAGGCGCAGCTGCAGCGAGGGCACGAGGACGGAGCCGAAGAAAGCGAGGACGCCGAAGACGAGGGCTCCGGTCCATGCATTGTGCGCGGCGAAGTAGAAGGCGACGGCCAGGCCCAGCATGCACGTGAGCGCGATGAGGATGGCGCCGTCCATGTTGCGGTCTGCCATGGCACCGCCGGCGCCATTGCCCAGCGTCATGCCAATGCCGTAGGCCATGAGCACAGCCCACGTCCACTTCGCGTCCATGCCAGCGACCTCCGTCATGGTCCACGTGATGTAAGTGTAGATGGAGAACATGACCGCGAAACCGGCGATGCCCATGAAGACCGTGAGCCACACCTGGGAGTTCTTCAACGCGCCCATCTCCGTGGCCAGGGAGGTCTGTTGCATCTTCGTCATGTGTGGCATGAGGAAGTAGAGCAGGACCATCGTCGCGAGCGCAATGATGACCACCAGGAGGTACGCCGCGTGCCACGTCATGGCCTGGCCGAGCGCCTGTGCGGCCGGCACACCCACGACGGTGGCGACAGCCAGGCCCATGCCCACAAACGCCATGGCCTTACCGCGGTCGCCCGCCGGGGACATGGAGGCCGCGGACAGGTTGGCCACGGAGAAATACGCGCCATGCGGCAGGCCAGCAACAAAGCGGGCGATGACGAGCACCGCAAAGTTGGGCGCCAACGCCGTAAAGAGGTTGCCCACGAGCAGGAACGCGATGAGCAGCAGGATCAGGCGGCGGCGCGGGAGCTTGCCTGTCACCGCGGAGATCACCGGCGCGCCCACCACGACACCGAGCGCGTAGATAGAGATAAGAATCGACGCGGAGTCCTCAGACATCCCGAAATCGTGCGCGATAAGCGGCAGCAAGCCCATGGACACGAACTCGGTCGTGCCGATAGCGAATGCGCCCAGCGCCATGGCAAGCATGACGAGGGTGCGGCGCGTCGAGGAAATCTCGGTCTGGCGCGGCACGCGCGGGGCGTTGGGGTCGCGGGGATGCTTACGCTGGTCAGTCTTTGCGGAGGAGTCAGTCACGAGCAAGGACGTTAGCTAATTATGAGTGCTCTTCGTAAGTTGGAAGCGACATTCACGACGAATCAGACATGACTCACCACGTGTGACATGGTGCACTCACCGCCCGCCCGATATCCCCGGTAGGCTGCGCCTTTCTTTCCCACAGGCCGTAGGTGGTAGCGTAGGCTCACCTAAACAACGCAAGCCTTACTTACCATGAAGGATGTCTCTGATTATGGCTCACGCACGTTCCTCCGCTCGCACGTTCTCACGTCTCGGTGCGCGCCCGCTTACCGCAACGCTCGCTGGGCTCACGTGTCTCTCGCTCGCGCTCACCGGATGCTCGTCCACGGATTCCGCCACCACTGGCGGCTCTGACTCCCAATCCGCGCCCAACGCACAGTCCTCCTCTGACTCCGCCGCGGCGTTCCCCGTCACCGTCCAGCACGCCTTCGGCGAGACCACCATCGAGGCCGCCCCGCAGCGCGTCGCCACCGTAGGCTGGGGCAACCACGAAGTACCGCTGGCCCTCGGCATCGCCCCCGTGGGCATGTCGAAGGTGACGTGGGGCGACGACGATGGCAATGGCATCCTGCCCTGGGTCGAAGACAAGCTAACCGAGCTCGGCTCGGAGACCCCTGTTCTCTTCGATGAGACGGACGGCATTCCCTACGAGCAGGTCGCGGAAACCAAGCCGGACGTCATCCTCGCCTCCTACTCGGGACTCACGCAGGAGGATTACGACACGTTGTCCAAGATCGCACCCGTCGTCGCCTACCCCACCCAGCCGTGGACCACCTCGATGGAGGACATGGTCACTATGAATGCGAAGGCCCTGGGCAAGGAGGACGAGGGCAAAGAGCTGCTCGCTGCCCTCGATAAAGAGGTCTCTTCGACCTTGGACTCTTACCCCGATCTCAAGGACAAGAAGGTGCTGTTTACCTCCTTCGGCGGCGCCTCCGATCCGTCCAAGGTGGGCTTTTACACCACCGAGGATCCCCGCATGGGCTTCCTCGCCAACCACGGCCTCGCCGTGCCGCAGGTGGTCAAGGACAACACCGAGGGCGCCGACTCCTTCTGGGTCGAGGTCTCCGCGGAGCAGCCAGAGCTCTTCGAGGACGTCGATCTCTTCGTCTCCTACTCCCAGGGCAGCGCGGAGGCCGACGCCCAGGCGCTCAAGGACATGCAAAAAGACCCGCTGCTGTCCAAGATCCCCGCCATCAAGAATGGCCACGTCGCCTGGCTGCCGGAGGGACCGCTGGGTGCCGCATCCAACGAGTCGCCGCTGTCCATTCCGGCCACCATCGACGACTACTTCTCACTCCTCAACGACGCCGCCCAGTAACCAGCACAGTAACCCGCCGTGACGCACCAGATGCCCCGTCTTCCCGAGACCACCGAATCCCCGAACCGCCCGCGTCCCCGCCCAAGCACCGATTCAGGCCCGGACTCAGGCACCCGCACGCACGCCCGCCGCGCCAGCCTTGTCCTCGCCGGCACGCTCCTCGCGCTCGTACTCGCCGTCGTTGCGTCTGTCATGTTTGGCGTCCGCGTCATCGGCGTGACCGACGCCCTCGCCGCGTTGCAGGGACACGCTGACACTGCGGCGCAGGCGGCAGCCTATGTCCGCGTGCCGCGCACGATCCTTGCCGTCCTCGTTGGCGCAAGCCTCGCCGTCGCGGGCACGGTCTTTCAAGGCGTCACCCGCAATCCGCTCGCCGATCCCGGCATCTTCGGGGTGCTCGCTGGGGCATCGCTCGCCGTCGTCACTGGCATCACGTTCTTCGGGCTCGCCCGCCCATTCAGCACCATGGCCGTGGCCATCGTCGGTTCCTTCTTGGCCGCGACCTTCGTCTACGCGGTGGGATCGCTCGGCCGCGGCGGAGCGACGCCGCTCAAGCTGGCGCTCGCGGGCGCGGCCACTGCGGCGGCCATCTCCAGCCTCGTCTCTGCCATCGTGCTCCCCCGCGCCGACGTCATGGATACCTTCCGCTTCTGGCAGATCGGCTCCGTGGGCGGCGCGCAATGGCCACACCTCGCCGCCGCGGCCCCGCTGTTACTCCTCGGCGCCGGCATCGCCGCCTACTGCGCGCACGGGCTCAACGCCCTAGCGCTGGGCGATAGTCTCGCCAGCGGTCTGGGATTCCATGCCGCCCGCACGCGGCTTCTCGCGACCATCGGCGCGGTTATCCTCTGCGGCTGTGCAACGGCGCTTGCCGGCCCCATCGCCTTCATCGGGCTCATCGTCCCGCACCTCATGCGTGTGCTCGTCGGCACCGATCACCGCGTCCTCCTGCCAGCGTGCGCGCTCGGCGGTGCGGTCGTCCTCACCGTCGCGGACACGGTGGGCCGGCTTATCGCCCGGCCCGAAGAACTCGCCGTAGGCATCCTCACGCCTTTCCTCGGCGCCCCTCTGTTTATCTGGATAATCCGCCGCACGAAGATACGAGAACTCGCATGACCGCCACGACCACCACGCCCGCGCCCCGCACGCAGCACGAACTCGCCCGCGACATCCGCGCCGCCCGCCGTAATCGTGCACGCTCGCACGCTCTGCGCACCACTGTCCTGGTCCTCCTCGTCGGCGGCCTATGGCTCGCCAGCCTCGTCTTCGGGGAGGTGACCTACTCGCTCGGCGACATCGCCCGCGTCATCGCCGGGCAGACCGTCCCCGGCGCGTCCTTTAGCGTCGGCGAGCTGCGCCTGCCGCGCGCCACCGTCGCCGTCGCCGTGGGCCTCGCGTTTGGCATCGCAGGAACCACCTTCCAAACCATGCTGCGCAATCAGCTTGCCTCGCCTGACATCATCGGCATCTCCTCGGCGGCCTCCGCCGCGGGCGTCACGGGCATCGTCGCCTTCCATTGGTCACAGACCGCCGTCTCGGCCTTGTCGCTCGCCGCCTCACTCGTCGTCGCCGCGGTGATCTACCTGCTCAGCCTCAAGTCAGGTTTCTCCGGTACCCGGCTCATTCTCATCGGAATTGGCATCTCCGCCATCCTCAATTCCTGGGTGACGTACCAGCTCTCCCGCGCCGCGGCATGGGACCTCGGAACCGCCACCCGCTGGATCACCGGCTCTCTCAACACGATGAGCTGGGAGCGCGGCGCCCCGCTGCTTCTCACCGTCGCGCTCTGCGTACCGCTTATGACAATCGGCCGCCACCAACTCGCGGTACTCCGGCTTGGCGATGCCCTCGCCACCGGCCTCGGCCTGCGCCTGGGCGTCGTGCGGGTCGCACTCATCGCCGGCGCCGTCACGCTGATCGCCGTGGGCACCGCCACTGCTGGCCCCGTCGCCTTCGTGGCCTTTATGTCCGGACCCATCGCCACTCGGCTCTACCCGGGAGGGCTCACCTCTCCGCTGCCCGCCGGTCTCATCGGCGCTGTCCTCGTCCTCGCCTCCGATCTCGCGGGGCAATTCGCCTTGGGTACCCGCTACCCCGTGGGCGTCATTACCGGCGCCCTCGGCGCGCCTTTCCTCATCTATCTGCTCACCCGCGCCCGCCGGTAACAACACAACGCAACGCCCGATAAACCCACCTACAAAGAAAAGAGCTTCCATGCACTCCGAACTCCGCGCGGATTCGCTCACCGTCGGCTACGGCGGCACGCCCATCCTGGACGATCTCAGTCTCACCGTCACGCCGGGCCGCATCACCTCCATCATCGGACCCAACGGTTGCGGTAAGTCGACGCTGCTCCACACGCTCTCGCGTCTGCTCAAGCCCGCGGGCGGTTCAGTCCTCCTCGACGGCCGCGACATCTCGTCGGTTCCCACCAAGGAACTTGCGCGCACCCTGGGGCTCTTGCCGCAATCCCCCACCGCGCCCGAAGGCATCACCGTCGCCGAACTCGTCGGCCGCGGCCGCTCGCCGCACCAGAATTTCCTCGGCCAGTGGTCGCAGGCGGATTACGACATCGTCGCCCAGTCCCTCGCGGCCACCGGTCTCACAGAACTTACCGAGCGCAGCGTCGACGAACTCTCCGGCGGCCAACGCCAGCGCGTGTGGATCGCCATGGCGCTCGCACAGCGCACCGACGTGCTGTTCCTCGACGAGCCCACGACATACCTCGACGTCAAGCATCAACTCGACGTCCTCGATCTCCTCGTCGACCTCAACGAGGAACGCGGGACCACCATCGTCATGGTCCTCCACGATCTCAACCTCGCCGCGCGCTATTCGGACGAGCTCATCGCCGTCTCCCACGGCAGAGTCCTCGCCCACGGCACTCCTGCAGACGTCGTCACCGAAGACACCGTCCGCGCGGTCTTCGGCATCGACTCCACCATCGTGCGCGATCCCGTCTCCGGCGCACCCGCAGTCATGCCCATCGGCCGCCATCGCGTCTCCACCCCATCCACCACCCACTAATCAACTCGCCTAGTAGAAAGGAAGCTATGCCTTTCCTCGCCTTCCGCGCCCACGTGGTCTCCACTCAGCGCATTTCCCCGTCGTTCCAGCGCATCCGCCTGGGTGGCTTGGAAGACATGGGCCCCGCCGGCCCCACCCGCGACCTGCGCATTAAGCTCATTTTCCCTGGATCTCAAGGACTGCCTGCGCTTCCCGAGGGCGATGCCAATTGGTTCGACCACTGGCACAGTCTCGATCCCGCCGCGCGCGGCCCCATGCGCACCTACTCCGTGCGCAACCATGTGGGCAGTGAGATTGACGTGGACTTCGTCCTGCACACCGCCCCTGGCGCGACGGGCCCCGCCTGCGCGTGGGCTCAGGCCGCGCGCCCCGGCGATGAAATCCTCGTCATCGCGCCGCCGCTTTCCGATGCCTCCGGTGACGGCATCGAGTTCTCTCCAGGTTCCGCCTCCCAGATTCATCTCTTCGGCGACGAGACGGCCCTACCCGCCATCGCGCGCATCATCGATGAATGGCCGTCAACTCCTGTGGGACTCACCGGCACTGCCCACATTGAGGTCCCCTACGCCCAGGACCAGCAGATCCTCGCCGCGCCCAACGGCGTGGACGTGCGCTACTACGCGCGCGGCACCCGCCCGCACGGCGAGGCACTCCTCACCGCCGCCGCGCAGCTGCTTAAAACCGAGGTTCCCGAGTACTCCCCCACCGGAATGAGTCCAGAGGAAACGGTGTGGGAAACCCCCGTTTTCTCGGCCTCCGGCGAACCCCTCGACGCCAGCTCCGATGCCCACACCGCCTCGCCTGCTCCTGACGCCTACTTCTGGATCGCCGGCGAGTCCACGCTGGTGACCACCATGCGTCGCATGCTCGTCAAGCAGGTTGGCGTCCCCCGCGAGCAAGTGTCCTTCATGGGCTACTGGAAGCGCGGCCGCGCCGAAAACTAATGACAGTCCCGCCCCGCTCAAACGGGGTTAACCGCGCTCACAAAACCCACCCAACGTGTCGCAGGCAAACCGTACAACAGGTATTCTTGAGCGTCGAAGATTTTTTCAACTTTATTTAGGAGAATCATGGCAAAGATCATCTGGACCCGCACGGACGAAGCTCCGCTGCTGGCTACCTACTCGTTCAAGCCCGTCGTTGAGGCCTTCGCCTCCACCGCTGGTATCGAGGTCGAGACCCGCGACATCTCCCTGGCCGGCCGCATCCTGGCACAGTTCCCGGAGACCCTCGGCGACCAGAAGGTCGATGACGCTCTGGCAGAGCTGGGCAAGCTCGCTAAGACGCCGGAAGCCAACATCATCAAGCTGCCGAACATCTCGGCGTCCCTGGTTCAGCTGAAGAAGGCCATCGCCGAGCTCCAGGCTGAGGGCTACAAGCTCCCGGATTACCCGGATAACCCGTCCACCGAGGAAGAGAAGGCCATCGCCGCCGCCTACGACTCTGTCAAGGGCTCCGCCGTCAACCCGGTTCTGCGCGAGGGCAACTCTGACCGACGCGCCCCCATCGCCGTGAAGAACTTCGCTAAGAAGAACCCGCACCGCATGGGCGCTTGGACCGCTGATTCCAAGACCAACGTTGCCACCATGGCTGACAACGACTTCCGCCACAACGAGAAGTCCGTCATCATGCCGGCCGCTGACACCCTGACCATCAAGCTGATCGGCTCCGCCGATCAGAACGAAACGATCCTCCTCGACGGCCTCAAGGTCCTCGAGGGCGAGGTCATCGACGGCACCTTCATGTCGGCCAAGGCCTTGGACGATTTCCTGCGAGACGCAGTCTCGCGGGCCAAGGAAGAGGGCGTCCTCTTCTCCGCTCACCTCAAGGCCACCATGATGAAGGTCTCTGACCCCATCCTCTTCGGCCACGTTGTCCGCGCCTTCTTCGCTGACGTCTTCGACAAGTACGGCGAGGAGCTCTTCGCCGCTGGCCTCAACGGCGAAAACGGCCTGGGCGCCATCTACGCGGGCCTCGAGAACCTCGAGAACGGTGCGGAGATCAAGGCTGCCTTCGACGCTGCCCTCGAAAACGGCCCGGACCTGGCCATGGTCAACTCTGACAAGGGCATCACCAACCTGCACGTTCCGTCTGACGTCATCATCGACGCCTCCATGCCGGCCATGATCCGCACCTCTGGCCACATGTGGAACAAGAACAACGAGGAGCAGGACACCCTGGCTGTCATCCCGGACTCCTCCTACGCTGGCGTTTACCAGGCCGTCATCGAGGACTGCAAGGCCAACGGCGCCTTCGACCCGACCACCATGGGTACCGTCCCGAACGTCGGTCTCATGGCGCAGAAGGCGGAGGAGTACGGCTCCCACAATAAGACCTTCAAGATTGCTGCTGACGGCAAGGTCCAGGTCGTCAACTCCGCTGGCGATGTGCTCATCGAGCACGACGTCGAGGCTGGCGACATCTGGCGCGCATGCCAGACCAAGGACGCCCCGATCCAGGACTGGGTCAAGCTGGCCGTCAACCGCGCTCGCCTGTCCGGCATGAAGGCCATCTTCTGGCTCGACCCGGAGCGCGGCCACGACCGCAACATCACTGAGCTGGTGAAGAAGTACCTGCAGGACCACGACACCGAGGGTCTCGACATCGAGATCATGGATCCGGTCTCCGCAACCAAGGCGTCCGTCGAGCGCATCCGCAAGGGCGAGGACACCATCTCCGTGACCGGTAACGTTCTGCGTGACTACAACACGGACCTCTTCCCCATCCTCGAGCTGGGTACCTCCGCGAAGATGCTCTCCGTCGTTCCGCTCATGGCTGGCGGCGGCCTCTTCGAGACCGGTGCAGGCGGATCCGCTCCGAAGCACGTCCAGCAGGTCGAGGAAGAAAACCACCTGCGTTGGGACTCCCTCGGCGAGTTCCTCGCCCTGGCCGAGTCCTTCCGCCACGAGCTCAACGCTCACGGCAACGAGAAGGCTGGCGTCCTCGCCGCCGCTCTCGACAAGGCTACGGAGACCCTGCTCGACGAGGGCAAGTCCCCGTCCCGCAAGGTCGGCGAGATCGACAACCGCGGCTCCCACTTCTTCCTCACCCTCAACTGGGCCAAGGAACTGGCTGCGCAGTCTGATGACGCTGAGCTCGCCGAGCACTTCGCTCCGATTGCCAAGGCTCTCGAAGACAAGGCTGATGAGATCGCTCAGGCCCTAATCGACAACCAGGGCCAGCCGGCTGACCTCGGCGGCTACTACGCTCCGGACGAGGACAAGCTCAACGCTGTCATGCGCCCGGTCGCTGCGTACAACGAGATCATCGACGCACTGAAGAAGTAGTCCTTCTTCTCCACAGACTCGGCCCCACCTCCCTCATTCCCGGGAGGTGGGGTCGTCCCCCGTTTTCTGAGCTTGCCGATGCCCCTTTGGGCCCCGCGCAGCACCGCGTCACCGTCGCGGCCCAAGGCCGCGAGCGGGCTTCGGTCATTCCCACACGGCTATTCCCACACGGCTGCGTCCGGATCGACACCCTGCGCTGCCGCAGCCGCATTGATCGCGGCCTGCAGCCACTCCGCTAACCCAGCCTGCCGCTCGTCGTAGTGAGCTCGAAAGCGCGGGTCAGCGGTGTATCCGCTCGCGATGAGAACGTGCTTCGCGGGGCTTACCGGGAAATGCTCGCACAGCAGCGTGCGGTGTTCCTCAACGAGCGCACGAGCTTCCTCGGACTCTGGCGTCGTGCCGGCCCCGCATGCCGCCGCCAAGCGGACCTCGAGTTCATCGGTGCGCGACTTGAGGTCTGCCCAGTCCTCCGCCGTGCGCTGCGCAGCGTTCTTCTGCGATATCGCCCAATCATCCGAGCCGCCGTAGCGCTCTTCTGCTTCCTCGTGGTGCTCGGCAAAGTGAGCGTCGCCCAGCACCGTGGCGATTTCGTCAACGCTGAGATTCGTATCCTTCATTTCTTCCTCCATGAGATAGTCGAGGGCATCAAGCATCTCGTCGAGCTTGTGCCGTTTGTCCATGAGCAATGCGCGTTGTCGAGCGAGGTGCTCGAGGGACGTTCCCTCAGCGTCGAGTACCCGCGCAATATCGGCGAGTGCCATGCCCGTCGCACGGTAGATCAGCACGCGCTGTGCCCGTGCGATGTCTGCGTCGGAATACACGCGGTAGTTCGCCCACGTACGAGCGCTCGGCACCACAAGTCCGCGTTCTTCCCAATAGTGCAGGGTGCGCACGGACACGCCGAGGACGGCTGCGGCATCGCTAACACCGCGGCCCTCGCCGTCAAACTTGTTGTCGTTGCTCATGAACCCATCACAGTCCCTTACGCTACGTGAGGGTCAAGTCTTAAGCGTCACGCGCGTGACGTCATGAGCACGGAATCGACTGCAGGCATCCCAATCGTAGAAAAGAAATGCGAACTTTCCGCGCCTATGTCGCCTAGCTCCCTATCCTGGTAAGGGCGCACAGGTCGAACACGCAAAGGAGACATTTCATGGCCCAGGACGCCCTGAACACCGATACGGACACGATTCACGAGGTATCGGGCGTTAGTCCGGACTTCCGCACCGAGCTCGCTGCGCAGTTGGCACACCTTGTCCCTGAAGCCGTCGCCGACGGCACCATCGACATCGACAAGCTCACTGAGCTTCTAGGCGGCGACGCATCCGGAACTGCGGAGCGCTTTGGCTTGTTCTGGCCGGGGAAGAAGCGCGCCATGCGTACCGCCCAGCTGCCCACTTCTGCAACGCTGCGTCCGGAAAAGGGCAAGTCCAGGAACTGGGACTCTGCGACGAATGCCTTCATCGAAGGCGATAACCTCGAGGTCCTCAAGGTGCTCCAGAAGCACTATCACGGCCACATCAAGCTCATTTACATCGATCCTCCGTACAACACGGGCCATGACTTCATCTATCCGGATAACTTCAAAGACGGCATCAGGAACTATCTCGGGTGGTCGCAGCAGACGAGCAGCGACGGCAAGAAGCTCTCCACAAATGCCGAGTCCGAAGGCCGGTACCACTCCAACTGGCTCAACATGCTCTATCCGCGACTCAAACTTGCGCGCAATCTGCTTACTCCTGACGGTTACATCGCTATCAGCATCGATGACAGCGAGCTTTCCAACCTCGTGACCATGTGCCGCGAGATCTTCGGTGAGGACAACGTCATCAACACCATTCCCGTGAAATCGAGTGAGACCTCGGGCGTGAAGATGTCGCACGTCGACAAGCGCCTGCCCAAAATCAAGGAATATGTGGTGCTCTGCACGCGCGACCACACGCGGGCATCGCTCAATCGTGTCGACGTCCCCAAGAGTGGCTCTGCTGATGGAACGCTGGACAAGTACCTCAAGTACTACAACAAAATTATTATCAACCCCAGCGCCCCGGCCGAGGAATGGGTTCTCACCTCCGTCAAAGACGCCATGGTCGAGCAGGGACTTCCCACTACTGCAGACGCTGTACGGAAGTTTAAGGTCGAGAACGCGGAGCGCGTTGTCTATCGCACCAACAACGCTTCGCTCAGCGACATGGCCTTCGACACTCCTATTGCACGCGTGACGTCTCCCACGGGCATCGAGTACATCTGGTGGGAAGGCAAGCAGATGCTCTTCCTCAGCGATTATCTGAAAGAGTCGCTCTGCGATCTGTGGACGGATATCTCCACTATCAACCTCAACAAGGAAACCAACGGCGTCAAAGGCTTCCGAAATGGCCAGAAACCGCTCAAGCTCTTGCAGCGCATTCTGGCGCTGACCACGCAGCCAGCGAGCAACGACATCGTGCTCGACTTCTTCGCGGGCTCTGGCTCAACGGGTCACGCCGTCATGAAACAGAACTCCGAAGATGGTGGCAACCGGCGCTTCATTCTGGTGCAGCTTCCGGAGCCGTTGCATGAGAAGAACAAGGAGCAAAAGGAAGGGTATAAGTTCTGCACGGAGCTGAAACTCGAACCGACGATTTCCTCGTTGTCTCGCGAACGCGTAAGGCGTGCCGCCGAAGAATTCGATGCTGGGTTCCGCTCTTACACGCTCGCCGATACCAACTTTAAGAAGTGGCAGCCCCAGCCAGGAATCGACGCCGAGACGCTGAGCCAGACCCTGATCGACCTGCGCGGCAGCAGCAATGACAATGCGGATCCCGAGGATCTCCTCGTGGAAATCCTCCTCAAGCAGGGGCGCTCTCTCGTCGAATCGATTCGCGACATCGACATCGACGACCTGCCGTACACCATCGTTGGGGAGCAGCATGCCGCCGCCGGGGAGGACCGCACCTGCCTCCTGCTGTACCTTAACGAGCATGTAAAACCGAGCGTCGAGCAACTACGAGCAGCCGTCGCGACTGCGCCAGCTGAGTTCATCATTCTGGAGGATGCTTTCCAGGGAGACGACGAGCTGAAGACCAATGTGGTGCAGATCTGTGCAACACACAACGTCGAGCTGCGGACTGTGTAAGGAGCACTCATCATGAAATTCAAGTTTGATCCGAAGCAGGACTATCAGCTCGCCGCCATCAACTCGGTCACGGAGTTGTTCAAGGGACAGCCGAAAGATGCCGGCAGCCTCGTCTCTTCTTTGAACCTTCCAAGCCAGCCTGTCGACCTGGCAGCGACGACCCTCGACGGAGAAGAGGACGACGCTCTCTTTAACATCGATGTCAGTGCAGAGATCGGCGCAGTGGGCAATAACCTGGTGGTGGGTGACGACCAAATCCTGCGCAATCTGCAGGAGATCCAGAATCACAATGGGCTAGAGCCTGCCACTGAGCTCAAGGATGGGCGGCAGTTCGATATTGAGATGGAGACCGGTACGGGTAAGACCTACGTCTATCTGCGTACCGTGTTCGAGCTCGCACGGAAGTACAACTTCACCAAGTTCATCATCCTCGTCCCCAGCGTTGCGATTCGCGAGGGCGTGAAAACGAGCATCGAGCTCATGGCCGATCACTTCCGGCAGCTCTACCCGGATCAGCCCTTCGATCACGTGGTCTACAGCGGCAAGGACGCCGAGCAAGTCCAGTCCTTTGCGACGTCCACCAGCATTCAGATCATGATCATGACGATTAGCTCTGTGCGCAGCAAGGGCGACCGCCTCATCATGCACCAGACTCGTGACAAGCTCAACGGCCTGCGCCCCATCGATTTCCTCCGCGCGACGCAACCCGTCCTCATCCTCGACGAACCGCAGAACATGGAGTCCGATCTTGCGAAGACCTCGCTCGAGGGACTCAACCCTGCGTTCATGCTGCGCTACAGCGCGACGCACCGCGAGACCCGCAACGTGGTCTACCGGCTCGATCCGGTCGACGCGCACGAGCTAGGACTGGTCAAGCAAATCGTCGTGGCGGAGACCACGGAGCATGGAAACGACGCCAAGCCGTATATCAAGGTGGTGTCGGTGAAGAGCCAGCCGTGGCAAGCCCGTCTCGAACTCGACTGCCGCAAGAAGGACGGTTCGTTCAAACGTCAGGAAAAGAACGTCACAACGAACCAGGATCTAGCGAAAGTCACGGGTAACCCGGCGTACGAGAACAACTGGCGCATCAACGAGATCAACCTCGACGCGGGCGGCTTCGTGGAACTTACCCACCACGGCATCCTTCGTGTCGGCGAGTCCATCGGTTCCAATGACGACGCTGTGTACCGCGAAATGATCCGAGAAACCATCCGTGAGCACTTCCGCCGTGAGTCGATGCTGCGCGAGCAAGGCATCAAGGTGCTCAGCCTCTTCTTCGTCGACAGGGTCCACAGCTACCTCGGCGATGGCGCCGACAATGACACCGCGAACGGCAAATTCGCGCAGTGGTTCGACGAGCTATTTATCGAAGAACGTGCGCGGTCTCCTCGTTACGAAGAGTTGCTGCCGCAAGATCCCGTCGAGCTGCGCCGCGCGTACTTCTCACAGATTAAGAAAGGCGTCTACGACGATACGAGCGGCACATCGAAGAATGACGAGGACTCCTACGACCTCATCATGAAAGACAAGGCGCGCCTGCTCAGCGAGGACGAACCTGTACGCTTCATCTTCTCTCACTCGGCGCTGCGCGAAGGCTGGGACAACCCTAACGTCTTCCAGATTTGTACGCTGCGCGAGATGGGCTCGGAGACCGAACGTCGCCAGACGATCGGCCGCGGTCTGCGTCTACCTGTGGACCAGGACGGCGTGCGGCTGTCCGATCAATCCGTCGCGCAGTTAACCGTCGTCGCCAACGAGTCCTACCAACAGTTCGCCAGCAATCTCCAAAAGGAATACACGAAGGCGGGCGTTGCCATCGGCTTCATTGGCAAGGGCCACTTTGCGAAGATTCGACGGCCGGACTCCGAGGACGATAAAAACATCGGCTACGCAACCTCGGAGCGTATTTGGGAGGAGCTGAAGGACCGCGGTTTCCTCGACGAGGACGGTCGCCTTACCAAGGATTTCACCCCCAATGCTGACGGCTTCGCCCTTGACCTCAGCGACGAGTTCAGTGACGTTGAACACGAAGTGCTTGCCCTCATGAAGCGCGCGAGCATCGGAACACATATCAAACCTATCCGTCATCGCACGACACGCAGGCTCAACAAGGAACTGTATTTCGAGTCTCCCGAGTTCACAGAGTTCTGGAAGACCATCACTCAGCGCACAACCTTCAGCGTCTCCGTCGATCGCGATGAGCTCATTGAAAACGCGGTCGAAGGGATCAAGAATGCCCCAGAGATCGAGCCGCTGCGAGTGCAGGTGACCAAGGCCAAGCTGACCATCTCCCGTGGCGGCACGGAGGGCGAAGAAACTAGTAGTCCGCGCGCCACCGACCTCCGAAGGAGCTTCCAGCTCCCAGATATCGTGACGGAGCTCCAAGAGGCGACGTCGCTCACCCGCAGGACAATTATCGATATCCTTCTACAAAGCGATCGGCTCGACGAGTTCATCGGTAATCCGAATGACTTCGTTGCAATGGTGCGCACCATCATCCAGACCGAGCTTTCAATGCTTGTGACCAAGGGCGTGCAATACGAGAAAATCGATGGCAGCGTCTATTCCTTGTCGGAGCTGCGCGAAGACGGAGTGAAAGAAAAGCAGCACTTCCTCGAAAACCTCTATGAGGTCAAGAACAAGACAAAGACAGACTATGACTACGTGGTCTATGACTCTGACACGGAGCGGCAGTTCGCCAAGCTGCTCGACGGCAACGACGACATCAAGCTATTTGTGAAACTGCCCCCGAAGTTCAAGATCGACACTCCCGTCGGCCCGTATAACCCGGACTGGGCGATTGTTAAGCGTGTGGACGGCGAAGACAAGCTGTATATGATTCGCGAAACCAAGTCCACGATGGATCGAAACAAGATCCGCGCCAGCGAACAAGCGAAGATTGATGCAGCAGAGGTCCACTTTGCAGCGATAGGCGTGAACTATTCCAAGAACGCCCCAGGGCACTGGAATATCTAGGCGCTGTGCAACACCGCGTGCGCGGCGTGCCACCCCGGCATGCCGTGCACACCACCGCCGGGCGCGGTGGCGGCAGACGCGAGGAACACCCGTTGCGTGAGCTGGTAAGGGTTGCGCACAAAACCGGGGCGTAGGAACAGCTGCGTGCCGGTCATGGCGCCGCCGGCGATGTCGCCGCCCACGAGGTTGGGATTCCATGCCTCGAGGTCCGTCGGACTCATGACGCGGCGGGCGAGCACGTGGGCGGTGAACCCCGGCGCGAAGCGCTCAAGCTGTCCCTCGATGTGTTCGAGCGCTGAGCCAGTGAAACCGTGAGGCACGTGGGCATAGGCCCACAGCGTGTGGCCGCGTCCAGGATCCGCGGCAGACTGCTGGGCGACGAGCACGACGGGGCGGGCGGGCATCTCGCCGCGCGCGATGGCGCGCTCGGCGGCGATGAGGTCCGGCACGGTACCGCCGAGGTGAACGGTGCCGGCCTCCCCTACCGCCGGGTCCCGCCACGGGACTGGGCCATCGAGTGCGTAGTCGATCTTGAACGCACCGGGGCCGTAGCGCCAATCGCGCAAGACCCGTGCGCGGCGTTCCGGCACGATGAGGTTGCGCAAGCCGAGCACTTGGCGCGGGGTGAGCGCGAGCACGACGGCATCGAAGCGGGTGAGCTCCCGCATATCCGTCACGGGATGAGCGGTGTGGATAACGCCGCCGTGGGTCGCGAGGACACTCGCCAGGGCATCGGTAATGGCGCCGGAGCCGCCGCGCGCCACGGGCCACCCCGTCGTCATGCCCAGCGCGCCAAAGAGGACGCCGAAAGCGCTCGTGAACGGCAGGGTCGGCGAGCACAGCGCGTGGAGTGCCGAGCCGATGAAGAGCGCGCGGGCTGCTTCCGTCCGGAAGAGTGCGCGGGCTTGCGCACTCGCGGGCGGCGCGGCGCGCACGCCGAAGCGTGCCATGGCCAGCGGGTGCGGCGGGACGCCGGTGAGGGGACGCAGGACGTTGGCGAGGTGGGTATCGGAAAGCTGCGCAATGGGCGCGTGCAGCGCACGCCAGGCGGGACCATCGACGCCAAGACGCCGCGCGGTGGCGTTGAGGTCCCGATGCAGCAGGGCCGCAGGATCATCATCAAAGGGATGCGCGAGCGGATAACGCGGGTGGGCCCATTCGAGGCCGTGGTCCTCGAGACCCAACGCACGGAAGGCTGGGCTCGCGACGCCGAAGGGATGGGCGGCCGCGCCGAGGTCAATCGTCCGGTCATAGAAGCGGACGCTGCGCGCGGCGCCGCCCGGCGCGGGACCAGCCTCGAAGACCTCGACACGCAGCCCGGCGCGCGCCAGCACCGCCGCGGCGGTGAGGCCATTGGGCCCGGCGCCCACGACGGCGGCGCTGCGGAGAGTGGTCATGCGGCCAGAATACAGCGAGTCCAAGCCCCCAGTAATGGCGACGCTGCTCGTCATTACTCTGCACTATGGCGAGCAACCTCGGCATAAACGCCTCTCGATGGCGTGTCCGGGATCCGGCTTTCGACTAACGCGCTGCGTCTGTCTGTATCCATCGCCGCAGGCTCGTCACGCCGCGGGAGATGACCTTTGCCGCGTCCGCTGAGCGGGGCGGAACCAAGACATTATCGAACAATGAGTAGCATTATCCGACGAAAGAAAACCGGCAAAGAATTGTAGGTCATAGTGGATCAACGAACGACGTCCAAGCGCTCCTTTAATGCGCAGTGGACCATCACGCTCTTCGGCACCGCCGTGGGCGCGGGCATCCTCTTCCTTCCTATCTCGGCCGGCAGCTTTGGTTTTATCCCGCTGCTCATCGCGACGCTCCTCATCGGCCCGATGACGTATTTCTCGCACCATGCGTTCTCGTGGATCATGAACCACTCGCCTATTCCCGGCGCGGACGTGCTCATGGTGCTCACCAAGTTTTTCGGGCGCAATAAGGGCATTCTGCTCGCGGCCATGTACTGGTTCACCGTCTTCCCCGTGGTGCTCATCTACGGCGTCTCCATTACGAACACGGTGGAAAGCCTCATCGTCAACCAATTCCACGGGCCGGAGATCTCCCGGTGGATCCTCGCGCCGCTGTGCGTGGGGCTGATGACGGCAGCGCTCGCCTTTGGCAACAAGGTGATGCTCGCCGCGGCGAATCTCGTGGTCTACCCGCTCATCTTTGCCTTGGGCGCGGTCTCGCTCTACCTCATCCCGCAGTGGGATTTCGCATCCTTTATGCAGGCCGGCGACCATAGTGCGCTGGGTATCCTCACGTCCATCCTGCTCATCCTGCCGGTGCTTGTCTTCGCGTTCTCCTACGTCGCGGCCCTCTCGCAGTTCTGCGTCGCCGCGCACAAGGACGGCCGCCCCACGGCGAATGCCATCCGCAACTCGACCATCCTGCTCACGGTCTTCACCATGTTCTTCGTATGGTCCTCCGCGCTAGCCATGGGTGCCGACGGCATGATTGAGGCCGAGGCTCAAAACCTGCCCGTCCTCTCCTACTTCGCGAACGTCACGGACAACCCGTTCCTGTCCTACATGGCGCCCGTCGTCGTCATCTGCGCGGTGGCGTCGAGCTACTTCGGCCACGCCCTGGGCACCATCGAGGGCACCCAGTACTTGGCAGAGCTCGCCATGCCGGGACTCACGCGCCGGCTTAGCCCCCGCGCCTTCGACCTGTGGACGTACTTCTTTATCTTCGTCACGGTCTCGCTGGCCGCAGTCTTTAACCCCTCGATTCTCAGCCTCATCACGCTCGTGGGCGGCATCTTCTTTACCTTCCTCACCTACCTCCTGCCCATGCTCTGCGTGCACTACGTCCCAGCCCTCGAGCAGTACCGCGGCCGCGCCACCAATGTCTTCGTCACGGTCATGGGTCTCATTGTGCTGGCCACAACCGTGGTCACGATGTTCTAGCGTTTCGTTTACCCTTTCGACGCCGGGTCCCCGCATGGCCTCGGCGTCTCCGCGTTGCCAAGCAACGCAGATTTCTTTACTCGACTCAGAGGCTTTCTTGCTTCATTAACCTCACAAGCCTCGATTGTGGCCTGAATTCGCTGTTTTCACGTCTCCTCCGAGTCCATGACCTAGATATATGCAAAAATTCAATTCTTTGCCTGTTTCTTGCTTCTGACGCAGAAAATTCCTCTTCTAACGGTCACGTCCCTGCCGCACACCGCACGCACCAACCCATGTCGAGGGCCCCTGCTAGCGTATGAATCCTGCACCCCCTACGAAAGGCATAATCATGCGTCCCCTGTTTTCTTCTGAATCCGACGTCGTCTACGCCATGCTGGCGCATGCCTCGGACGCCATGCATTCCTTGAGCGCGGAGCAGCGCAAGGCCATTGCTACGCGCGTGCCGGAACTCAAGGTGTACAAGCACTGTGGATGTGGCACGTGCCCCACGGTCTATCTCACGGCAGGTGAAGAGCCGCCGGAGCCGCGTCGCGACGCCAACGGCAAGGCCGTCCCGCAAGGCTCCGATTACGTGCTCACCGCCGATTGCCCCGAGGCGATGGTGCTGCTGCACATCGCAGGCGGAATTCCGGTGGAGCTCGAAGTCGCTCCTTTCGACGACCACAAGGTCGAACTTCCTTGGCCCGAACAGCTCGTGTTTTAAGGGATTCTCCTGCCGCCGGTACGAGGAAATCGGTAGATTAGTCGCATGACTAATCCACTTCTTTCCCCCTCCACGCTCCCCTACCAGCTCCCGCCGTTTGCGGAGATTAAGGTCGAGCACTTCCGTCCCGCCATCGCCGAGGCACTCACCCGCCACGACGAGGAGATTAAGGCCATCGTCGACAACACGGCCGACCCGACGTGGGAAAACACCGTCGAGGCCCTCGAGCGCGCTGGCCAGGATTTAGAGCGCGTGCTTTCCATCTTCGGCAACCTGTCGGGCACGGATGTCACGGACGAGATGGAAGAGATCGCCGCGGAGGTCTGGCCGCAGGTCGCCGCGCATTCGGATGCGATCTACCAGAATGAGGTCCTCTACGCCCGCCTCAAAGAGGCGACCCCGCCGGCCGACGAGGAGTCGCAACGCCTCCACGCGCACCTGCTGCGGACTTTTGCGCGCCAGGGCGCGGACCTCGGCGCGGCAGAGAAAGAGCAGCTCTCCACCATCAACCAGCGCCTCTCGGCGCTCTCCGAGGAGTTCGGCCGCAACCTCATGGCGTCCACCCGCGAGCGCGCCGTGCACTTCGACAGCGCGGAAAAGCTCAAAGGCCTGCCCGCCGATCGCATCGAGGCCGCCAAGGCCTACGCCAACGAGGTAGGCCAAGACGGCTACGTGCTCCCGCTCGAGCTGCCCACCGTCCAGTCGGAGCTCGCGCGCCTGGCCGATCCGGCCGCCCGCGCCAAGGTCTATGAGGCCTCGCGCGCCCGCGGCAGCGAGAATAACCTGAGCGTGCTCACCGAGATGGCGCGCCTGCGTGCCGAGCGCGCGCAGCTGCTCGGCTACGACACCCACGCGGACTACGTCATCGCCGAGGAGACCGCGCAGACCGCCGAGGCCGCCCGCCGCATGCTCGTCGAGCTCGCCCCTGCCGCCGAGGCTAACGCCGCCGGCGAAGAAAAGCTGCTCGCCGAGGAAGCCACCCTGCACAACGAGGACTTCGGTGCCGCGGACTGGGCCTACTGGGAATCCCAGGTTCGCGCCCGCGACTTCTCCCTCGACGAGGACGAGCTGCGCCAGTACTTCCCTCTCGACCGCGTTCTCAAGGATGGAGTCTTCGCCGCGGCCCACCGCCTCTACGGCATCACCGTCGTCCCGCGCGAGGACCTCGAAGGCTACGCCGAGGGCGTGCGCGTATGGGAGGTCTTCGACGAAGGCCAAGACCCCACCGCTGATCGCGATAGCGGCATCGGCCTGCTGCTCACCGACTACTTCGGCCGCCCCTCCAAGCGCGGCGGCGCGTGGATGAGCGAGTTCGTGGGCCAGTCCCACCTGCTGGGCACCAAGCCCGTCATCGTCAACGTCATGGGTCTTACCAAGCCCGCGGACGGCTCCCAGCCACGCTTGAGCCAAGACGAGCTCCACACCGTCTTCCACGAGTTCGGTCACGCACTGCACGGCCTGCTCTCCGACGTGCGCTACCCCACCTTCTCCGGCACCCGCGTCCCGCGCGACTGGGTAGAATTCCCCTCCCAGATCAACGAGAACTGGGCCCTCGACCCGGCCATGGTCAAGCGCTACGCCCGCCACGTGGAGACCGGCGAGGTCATCCCGGACGAGCTGCTCACCAAGGTCCGCGAGGCCCAGACCTTCGGTCAGGGTTTTAGCACCGTCGAGTACCTCGCCGCCTCCATCGTCGACCTTGCCTGGCACTCCCTCACGCCTGCCGATGCCGCCGCCATCGCCGCATCCCAAGAGTCCATCGACGCCTTCGAGCGCGCCGCCCTCGACGACGCTGGCCTGCACAACCCGCACATCGCGCCGCGCTACCGCTCCGCGTACTTCAATCACATCTTCGCCGGCGGCTATTCCGCGGGCTACTACTCCTACCTGTGGGCCGAGGTCCTCGACGCCGACGGCTTCTCCTGGTTCAAGGAAGAAAACGCCGCGGGCCCCGAGGCTTCCGATGCCGCCGCCCGCGCCGCCGGCCAGCGCTTCCGCGACCTCGTCCTGTCCAAGGGCGCGTCCCGCGACTTCACCGAGGCCTACCGCGAGCTGCGCGGCCGCGACAAGGACGTCGCCCCGCTGCTCGCCCGCCGCGGCCTGTCCGGCGCCACCGACTAACTGCACACGCCTAACGACACAGGCCCGACTAGACGGAAAATTCGACCGATTCAGGACGGAAAATACGACCGATAAATCGCCGAAAATTCGACCGATAAGTCGCGGAAAATTCGACTGATAGAGGCTGTGAACAGCATGTTCACGCCATGCCCACGCTGCGCGCTAGGGACGGCCCAGCGCGCGGCGGCATCGGAAAGCTAGCGGCTCGCCGAGGTCAAGCTCGCGGACGAGCCGACGAGGATCTCGCGCATGAGCTCCGCGGCCTGAGTGGGGGTCTTACCCACCTTGACGCCGGCGGCCTCGAGCGCGGACTTTTTGCCCTCGGCGGTGCCGGAACCGCCCGAGACGATGGCGCCGGCATGGCCCATGGTCTTGCCCTCGGGCGCGGTAAAGCCCGCAATATAGGCGACGACGGGCTTGGTCACGTGGTCGCGGATGTACTCGGCGGCGTATTCCTCCGCGTCACCGCCAATCTCGCCGATCATGATGATGGCCTCGGTGTCCGGGTCGGCTTGGAAGGCCTCGATCGCCGCGATGTGCGTCGTGCCGATAATCGGGTCGCCGCCGATGCCCACGCAGGTGCTAAATCCGAGGTCACCCAGCTCGTACATCATCTGGTACGTGAGCGTGCCGGACTTAGAAACGAGGCCGATCTTGCCGGGGTTCGGCGCGATGTTCGCGGGAATGATGCCAGCATTGGAGACGCCCGGCGTGATGAGCCCCGGGCAGTTCGGGCCGATAATGCGGGTGGTGCCCTTCTCGCGGGCAAGCGCGAAGAACTCCGCAGTATCGCGCACGGGCACGCCCTCGGTGATGACGACGACGAGGGGCATTTCCGCGTGGATGGCCTCCTCGACTGCGGCCTTCGTGAACTTCGCGGGGACAAAGATGACAGACACGTTCGCGCCGGTGGCCTTCATGGCCTCACGCACGGAGCCGAAGACGGGGATGGTCACGCCATCATTGAACTCGAGCTCTTCGCCGGCCTTCTTGGGATTCACACCGCCGACGATGCGAGAGCCCGAATCGAGCATGCGCTGGGTGTGCTTCATGCCTTCGGAACCCGTCATACCCTGGACGATGATGGCAGAGTTTTCATCAAGGAAAATCGACATAGAAATCTCTTTCTGGTTCTCGGAATAGGGTTAGACAGCAACAAGGTTTGTGCGGGAGGCGAGCTCCGCGGCGCGCAGTGCAGCCGCATCCATGGTGTCGACCTGTTCGAGGTGGTCGAGCGCTGCTTCTTTGAGGATCTGCCGGCCCAGCTCCGCATTGTTACCGTCGAGGCGCACGACGAGCGGCTTGGGCGCGATGCCATCGGCGGCGAGAATCTTAAAGGCTTGAACGATGCCCTTGGCGACCTCGTCACAGGCGGTAATCCCGCCGAAGACGTTAACGAAGACCGACTTGACCTGGGGATCGCCGAGGATAACCTCAAGACCGTTGGCCATGACCTCCGCGTTCGCGCCGCCACCGATATCGAGGAAGTTCGCGGGCTTGGCGGCGACGTCATCGCCCTCGGCGAGCTTGTGCCCCGCGTACGCGACGACGTCGAGCGTGGACATGACGAGGCCAGCGCCGTTGCCGATGATCCCGACGTTGCCGTCGAGCTTGACGTAGTTGAGCCCCATCTTCTGCGCCTTGAGCTCGAGCGGGTCTGTGGTCGAATGGTCCTGCAACTCAGCGTGGTCGGGATGGCGGAAGCTCGCGTTCTCATCAAGGGTGACTTTGCCGTCGAGCGCCAGAATCTTTCCATCGTTGGTTTTCACCAGTGGGTTGACCTCCACGAGCGAGGCATCTTCCTCTACGTAGACTTCGTACAGCTTCTTGAAGACCGGCACGAGCTGCGGGATATCCGCCTCATCGAACCCGGCCTCGTACGCCATGTCGCGCGCGAGTGTGTCCGTCATGCCGTCGAGCGGCGAGAAGCTCCGGCGGATAAGCACATGCGGACGCTCCTGCGCGAGCTGTTCGATTTCCACTCCGCCCTCTTTGGACAGCATGGCCAAGTACCGGCGCTTCGTGCGGTCGAGCACAATCGAGAAGTAATACTCCTCAGCGATGTCAGCACCCTGGGCAACCATCGCCTTGCGGACAACATGCCCCTTGATATCGAGACCCAGAATCTCATCCGCAACGGCTGCTGCTTCTTCTGGACTACGCGCGACCTTCACGCCGCCCGCTTTACCGCGTCCGCCGACCTTCACCTGGGCCTTGACGACAACGAGCTCGCTGCCCGCCTTCATGAGTTTTGCCGCGGCACGTTGCACTTCCAGCGCCGAGGTCGCCATGATGCCGCCCAGCACGGGGACTCCATGCGCTTCGAAGAGGTCACGAGCTTGGTACTCGTAGAGATCCACAATTCCTCCGTTCACAAGTTCTTAGAAGTGTGTCATGCCTCACCTATCCTAAATTTTGCGAGCATCTTTTGCAGAGAAATTGGCAAAGAAGTTAATCTTTCACGCCTGCCCGTCCCTTCAACCGCCCACTCCACGACCCCGATGCCCGCGCGCTTCGATAGACTTACCAGCTATGGCACAGGACACAAATCTCACGTCGGAACGCGACTTTGACATCATCCTTTTCGGCGCCTCGAGCTTCGTCGGCAAAATCACCGCCCGCTATATCAAGGCGAACCATCCCGAACTCAAGGTGGCGCTTGCCGCCCGCGGTGCCGGGCGAGTCAACGGATTGAAACTGGGCTACCCCGTCATCGTTGCCGACGCCATGGACGCCAAAGCCATGGACGCACTCGCCAAGCGCGCGAAGGTCATCATCACAACCGTGGGCCCGTACACGCGGTACGGCGACAACCTGGTCGCCGCCTGCGCCCAGAACGGCACCGGCTACGTAGACCTCTGCGGCGAGGCGCTCTTCATCCGCCGCAGCATCGACAACTGGCACGAGGTCGCCCAGGAGACCGGGGCCCGCATTGTCCATTCCTGCGGATTCGACTCCGTTCCCTCCGACATGGGCATGTTCTACCTCCACCAGCACGCGAACCGCCCGCTCACCGAGGTCACTATGTCGGTGGAACGACTCTCCGGTGGCCTGTCCGGCGGCACGATCGACTCCATGCGCGAAGTCAGCGCCGACGCGAAGCGCATGCCCAAGGGCGGCGCAATCCTCCACAGCCCCCATTCCCTTTCGCCGGACCACAAGCAGGAGCCCGACCTCGGCCCCGAGCCTGACCGCTTCGTGGAATACGACGAGCTCGTGGGCCAATGGGTCGGCCCATTCTTCATGGCCATGTTCAATACGCGCGTCGTGCGCCGTTCCAACTCGCTTATGAATCACGCCTATGGCGAGCGCCTGCGCTACCGCGAGGCGATGACCACCGGCCAAGGACTCCTGGGTCAAGCAAAAGCACAGCTCCTCCACGCCGCGACAGTCGCCGGCTTCGCACTGATTATGATTCCCAGCCTGCGCAAGCCCCTCTCCCGCTTTATCCCCGAACCAGGCGACGGCCCCAAGGACATTGAGAAGGGTGGCTTCACCATCGCCCACTACGGCAAAGACGAAGACGGTCATGTCTATGTCACCGAGGTGTCCGCCGAGGGCGACCCAGGGTACAAGACAACCGCCATGATGCTCACCGAAGCAGCCGTCACCCTCGTGAACCATCCTGGCGAAGGCGGCGTCCTCACGCCGGCAACAGCGCTCGGCGCCCCTTATATAGAGGCATTGGATTCCCACGGCATGCGATTCCGCGTCCGCCAATAATCCCATCCACAGCGCCCAGCCCCCGCGAGGGACGCGTTGTGGGCTGTGTTGATAGCTTCTGCAGCTACGCCCGGGCTTAGCCGGCGTTGCGCAAGGCGGTGGCGAGACCGTTCATCGTCACCTGGATGGTCTTCGAGACGAGGAAGGAGTCGTCGCCAGCGCGGTAGCGGCGCAGCAGCTCAAGCTGGACCGCGTTGAGCGGCAGGAGGTACGGGTAACGGCGCTTCAGGGAGCGAGCCTGGCGCTGGTTTTCCGCCGTGAGGTCCGCGTTGCCGGTGACCTTGAGGTAGACCTCGCGGGTGAGCTCAAACTCGTCAGCGATGAGCGTGTAGATGCGGTCGGCCACGTCTTGGTCGCTCACGAGGTTCGCGTAGAGACGCGCGAGGGCGATCTCCGCCTTGGTCATGACCTGCGCCATGTTGGACAAGACGGCGCGGAAGAAGGGCCAGGTCTGGTAGAGCTCGCGCAGCTTATCCCAGCGCGCGGCGTTCTCCCCTGCCCAACCGGAAAGCGCGGTGCCTACGCCGAACCAGCCGGGGACGTTGGTACGCGACTGCGACCAAGAGAGCACCCACGGGATGGCGCGGAGGTCAGAAATCGCGGTGGTCTGCTTACGGGCCGCGGGGCGGGAGCCGAGGTTGAGGTCGCCGATTTCGTGGAGCGGAGTGGACTCGGTGAAGTACTGGATAAAGCCCGGGTCGCCGATGAGCTCACGATACTTTTCGCCGGAGCGCGCGGAGAGCTCGCGCATGAGCGCGTAAGAACCTTCTGGGTCGGCGATGGGTTCGGTATCAAAGAGGGAGGCCTCGAGCGCGCCGGCCGCGAAGGCCTCGAGGTGGCGGCGAGCGGTCTCGGGCGCGCCGTATTTCGCGGAGATGACCTCACCCTGCTCGGTGATGCGAACAGAACCGGAGACGGCACCCTTGGGCTGGGCAAGGATGGCGTCATAGGTCGGGCCGCCGCCACGGCCGACGGCGCCGCCACGGCCGTGGGCCAGACGCAGCTCAACATTGTGGCGCTGGCGCAGCTCGACAAGTTCGAGCTCCGCGTCGTAAAGCGACCAGTTCGCCTGAAGGTAGCCGCCGTCCTTGTTGGAATCCGAGTAGCCGAGCATGACTTCCTGGACGTCGCCACGAGCGCGCAGGTAGTCGCGATAGAACGGCAGGGACCAGAGCTCTTCCAGGATGTGGGCGCCGGCCTTCAAGTCATCGATGGTCTCGAAGAGCGGGACGACGTCGACGTGGGTGAGCCCCACCTCCTTGAGCAGAACCATGGGCTCGAGGATGTCGCTCACGGTACCGGTCATAGCGATGATGCAGTGCGCGACGGAGCGCTCGCCGAACTTCGCGACGGCCGCGGCAGCCGCGCGGAAGATACCGAGCTCCTTCTCCGCGAGCTCGCCCAGCGGGGCGTGGTTCGGGTAGAGCAACGGGCGCGGCGTACCCAGCTCACCCACGAGAAGCTCGACGCGGGCAGTCTCGTCGAGCGAAGCATAGTCGTCGGTGAGACCGGCGGCAGCAAAGATATCGGCGAGGACGGCCTCGAAGGACTCAGAGTTCTGGCGCATGTCGAGCGTGTAGAGGTGGAACCCGAACGTCGAGATAGCGTCGCGCAGGCGTGCCAGACGGTCCTCGGCGATGATGTCGTCATTGTGCTGGCGCAGCGAACGGTCGATGATGTCGAGGTCATGCTGCAGCTCCGCGGGCCCCTCGTATGGCTCGGCGGGCGCGGCACCCGAGGCTGGCAGAAGGTCGGGGCGGCGGCGCTCCGTCAAGGGGGCGACGGTCGCCGCCTCGTCGCCGAAGAAGTGCCTACGCGTGGCGGCGACGCGGGCACGGATCCCGAAGATAGCGCGGCGGTAGGGCTCGTCGACGCGGGACTCCCAGTCATTATGGGCGGCATCGGCAAGCTGCTCCAGCTCCGTGGAGCAGGAGGAATAGCGGTCCGAGAGGGAGAGCTCGCGCTCGAGCTCCGCGAGCTGATCCTCGTAGTACTTGAGCGCCGTCTCCGCCGCGCGCGAGGTGGCGTAGGTGAGCGTATCCGCGTTGACGAAAGGGTTGCCGTCGTGGTCGCCGCCGATCCAAGAGCCGGGGCGCATGAGAGCGGCTTCGGGAAGCTGCAGCCCAAAGGTCTCCTTGAGGCCCTCGCGGACGGCACGGTTGAGCGCCGGAATCTGCTCGAGCAGGGAAAGCTTGTAGTAGCGCAGCGCGACGTCAACCTCGTCTTCGAGGGTCGGGCGCGCGATGCGGATGAGCGCGGTCTGCCACAGCAGCGTCATACGCAGGTACAGCTCGCGTTCAATGTCCGACTCATCGCCACCGAGATGCCACTGCTGGAGGAGCTTCTTAATGCGTGTCTGAGTATCGAAGACCGTGCGGCGGCGAGTTTCCGTGGGGTGCGCGGTAAGGACCGGCGCGACCACGGCATCACGGACGACGTGGGAAGCCTGAGCCGCGGTGACCGGCGAATCCTTGAGCTTGTCAAAGGTCGTGCGCAGGGAGACCGGCGCAGGCACGGACTCGTCCGCAAGGTCCTCGACCAAGTTGGCAAGCAGCGCGAAGTAGGAGAAGGCGCGAGCGACGAGGTTGGCCTTCGTGATGTCGAGGTCGCGGAAGACGGCAAGCAAGTCCTCAGCGCTGGCGTCCCCGTGGGCGACATCGAAAGCTAGGCGACGCGTGGACTCGACGAGTTCGTAGACACCCTCACCCTCCTGCTGCGCAATGACGCGGCCAAGTACCCGTCCAAGCAGGCGGATATCGTCTTTGACGAAGTCACGGGACGAGCTGGCAGTGGTCATGAGGAGTCCTTTCTATGCCGACTCGGCGCGGATTCTGTACTGTCTCAGCACAGCCGCTGAGTTAACACACTGTGGTTTACAGGATTTACATAAATGTAGCCCACGTCACTATTCTGCGCCGGGTTAAGGTGGCGCACTACCCCCAGTTGTGGTGCAAGCACGGGAAGCACGACCAGCACTCACCCGCCGCGCCGCAGCCCCCTTTTCAAGTAGCGGCACCCGCCACGACGTTTTAGACTGGCGGGACACCATGCATATATCGGGGAGACGGGGGCCTACGCCATGCTCACGGCTGGAACAATCGGGGATATCGCGCGCGAACGCCGCCGCGAAGGAGGACTGACACAGCGACACGTCGCCCGGCGCGCCCGCGTGTCCGAGCGCTTCGTGCGCGACTTAGAAACAGGGAAAGGCACAGTACAGCTCGACAAGGCGCTCGCTGTGCTCGCAGCGATTGGACTGCACGTCCGTGTCGAAACGGCAGGCGCACTGCCGTTCGACGCGATGGCATAAAATGGCACGATCATGCCGGTTTTCCGTCGGGGAGGTTCGATGGACACACAGGAATTGGGCCGCTTCGCGAAGGAACAACGCCGCGAAGCTGGCCTGAGCCAGCATGACGTCGCTCTCCTCGCGGACGTGCCTGAGCGCTGTGTCCGAGCCTTCGAATCCAGCAAAGGCAGCGTTCACCTCGATAAGGCCATTTCCATCTTGTTTGTCGTGGGTTTCGACCCCCGGCGACGCCGCGACCTCACCCACGTGCTCGCGTATCGCCGCCGGTTGTGGGGCGCTTAGGCCACAGCCGAGGCCGCCGGAATCTGCGCCAACCACGCCGCATGGATGCGGGCATCACCATTTTCCTCAGGATGGAAACTCAGCGCGGTGATGGCGCCAGAGCGCACGCCCACGATGAATTCGCCCTCGCCAGCGTTACCGGAGACGGTGGCGATAGCCTCCACACCCGGACCGGTACGGGTAACGATGGGCGCGCGAATGAACGAAGCGTCCACGTCGACGACGTCGCCGCCGACTCCGGCTTCGCCGTCGACTCCCGCTTCGCCGTCGTCGAGAATGACTGGAACGACGCGCTCCGCGGAGAAACGCTGATTGCCAAACGCATTGCGGCGCACAGTGACGTCGAGCGCGCCCAGGGTCTGTTGGCCAGCGGCGGGATTTTCGAGCTCGCGTGCGAGGTAGATGAGCCCAGCGCAGGTGGCGAGCACGGGCAGACCGGCGTCGATGGCGGCGCGCAGCGGTTCGGCCAGGCCGAAGGACCGCGCGAGGCGGTCAATGACGGTGGATTCGCCGCCGGGAAGAACAAGGCCGTCGAGGCCCTCAAGGTCCGCCACCTGGCGCACTCGGCGCGTGTCCGCGCCAAGAGATTCGAGAACCTCGATGTGCTCTTCGACCCCGCCCTGGAGGGCAAGCACTCCAATGCGCATGGGATTACCAGCCGCGCTCAGCGAGGCGGTGCGGGGCCGGGACATCGGCGACGTTGATGCCGACCATGGCCTCACCCAGGCCGCGGGAGACGCGAGCGAGCGCGGACGGGTCGTCGTAGAGGGCGGCTGCCTCGACAATGGCCTTGGCGCGGGCGGCCGGGTTGCCGGACTTGAAGATGCCGGAACCGACGAACACGCCTTGGGCGCCCATCTGGCGCACGAGGGCGGCATCGGCAGGCGTAGCCACGCCACCAGCAACGAAGAGAACGACGGGCAGTTCGCCGGTCTCGGCGACCTCGGCGACGAGGTCGTACGGAGCCTGCAGTTCCTTCGCTGCGACGTAGAGCTCGTCCTTGTCCAGGTTGCGCAGGCGGGCGATCTCGCCCTTGATGGTGCGCAGGTGCTTGACGGCCTCGGAGACGTCGCCGGTGCCAGCCTCGCCTTTGGAGCGGATCATGGCAGCGCCCTCGGTGATGCGGCGCAGGGCCTCGCCCAGGTTCGTCGCGCCACAGACAAACGGCACGTCAAAGTCCCACTTGTTGATGTGATTGACGTAGTCCGCCGGGGAGAGAACCTCGGACTCGTCGATGAAGTCCACGCCCAGCTCGGCAAGAATCTGCGCCTCGACGAAGTGACCGATGCGCGCCTTGGCCATGACCGGGATGGACACGGCATCGACAATGCCCTCGATGAGGTCCGGGTCAGACATGCGGGCCACGCCGCCCTGCGCACGGATATCGGCAGGAACGCGTTCGAGCGCCATGACGGCGGCGGCGCCGGCGTCCTCCGCGATCTTGGCCTGTTCCGGGGTGACGACGTCCATGATGACGCCGTTCTTGAGCATGTCAGCGAGCCCGCGCTTCACACGGGTAGTTGCAATCTGTTCAGTCATGGCGACTATTTCAACGCCGCAAGTGGTCTATTACAAGAGCCAATTTCACCCAATTGAATTAGACCACTTACCCTTACCCCATGCACGTCATCCTCGACCCGGCTGATACCCGCACCCTTCCGGTGCAACTCGCCCACGCCATCCGCGACCAGATTTCCGCACGCATCCTCTCCCCCGGCGAGGCCCTTCCGTCGACGCGCCAGCTCGCCGCAGAACTCGGCATTTCCCGAGGTAGCGTCGTTGCTTCCTACGATCAGCTCCTCGCCGAGGGCTACCTCGAGGCCACCGTCGGCTCCGGCACGCACGTGAGCCGCCGCCTTCACCACAACCCCGTTTCCCCAGCCCCGGAACCGGCCATACAGAAGCCTGCCCGCGCGCTCGTGGAACTTACCCCCGGCGCCCCAGACACCGCGGGCATCATTACCCCCGAATGGCGCTCCGCATGGCGTCGCGCGGCGTCCACTCCGCTTTCCGATGCCCCCGCCTCCGGCCTCCCCACCCTCCGCCACGAGGTGGCTGCACACCTCGGCACCATGCGCGGACTCGCCGTCGACCCAGCGCACATCCTCATCACCTCGGGCGCCCGCGAAGGACTGGCGCTATTACTCCGCGCGCTTGCGCCAGCGCTCGGCGGCGCACTCACCGTGGGCGTGGAGTCCCCCGGTTACCCCAGCTTGCGCCGCATTCCCTCGGCCTTTGGCCATGCCGTCGCGGAAATCCCCACGGACTCCGAGGGCGTGCGCGTCCCCGCCACGCCGCTCGACGCGCTCATCGTGACGCCCAGCCACCAGTACCCGTATGGCGAATCACTGTCGGCCGCGCGCCGTACGGAGCTCGTCGCGTGGGCACGACGGACGGACGCCCTGCTCATCGAGGACGACTTCGACTCGGAGCTGCGCTACGCGGGCCAGCCACTGCCAGCGCTCACGGCTTTGGAGCCCGCGCGCACGGCGTTGCTGGGAACCTTCTCCTCGGTCATCTCCCCCGGCGTGGCCTGCGGCTATCTCGTCGCGCCATCCTCGCTCGTGCCGCGGCTACGCGCGGAACGCGAACTTACCGGCCAACCGGTCAGCCTCATCACGCAATCCGCGCTGGCACGCTATCTCGCTAGCGGCGCGTTGCGTCGCCACACCGGCTCCGTGCGCCGCGCCTATCGCCGCCGCCGCGACCTCGTAGATTCTTACCTCGGCGACCTTCCGGGCACGCAACTGCTCCCCATCCGAGGTGGCCTGCACGCGGTGTTGCTCTGCGAGAAACCCGCCGATGAGGTTGTTGCGGCGGCTGGGCGTCTGGGCGTGGGGCTCACCGCGCTCGCGGAGTACTGGGGCGGCGAGGACGCACCCGGCGGCGTGGTTCTCGGCTTCGGTCACTTAGCCGATAGCGAGCTCGACGCCGCGCTGCGCGTCGTCGCGACGGCAGCGCGGCTTTAGGCACAGCTCGACATGCCAGCTGCCCCGCGCGCGGCTTAAGCGTTGAGAGTCACCGACGCGAGCATGCGTCCAGAGGGCTCCGCGCTGCCAGCCATGGGCTCTTCAGTGACGAGCACCTTGGTGACGTCACCGTCGAAAGGCATCCACACGCCGTCGTGCGGGTCCTGCCCGATGACGCCGGCGGAGCTCATCTCGCCGGTGCTCGACACGGCCCACACCTGCGCGCCCATGCCAGCGTCTAGTTCCGGCTCGCCGTCGACCATCGCGCCGGCTTTGCCCATGTCCTCGGAAGACACAATCTGGAGGCGTGCGCCTTCGGCTTCGGCATCGGCGCTGCGCAGATCCTCCGCGCCCATGATGGCATGCATTTCCTTCTCGCCAGGGCTCTCCGGGGCCGGTGCGTCTTGGGCCAGCTGCGTGTCCTCGCCAGCCGGAAGGAACTGCGCGACGGTCACGCCGCCGATAACGAGAACGAGCGCCGCGGCGACCACCGCGAACCAAGGACGCCGGCGCCGCGCGCCGAGGTCAATGACGCCGCCGTCACCACTGCCGCTGTCGTTACCGCCCCCGGCAACCACAGTGGTCGGTTCCTGTGGCGTGCGCTCGAGGCGCTCGAAGACAGCGTCTTTCAGACGGGCCGGTGGCTCGACCTCGGGCACGGAGTCGAGGAAGTTCTCAAAGCTCGCGTCGTCGAATTCACGCGTATTACTCATCGTTCCTCCCTCGCCATCAGTTCCTTAAGTTTGCGGACGCCATCGCGCACGCGCGTCTTTGCGGTGCCCAGCGGTACTCCCGTTGATTCTGCCAGCTCGGCGTGGGTGAGACCACCGAAGAAGGCCAGCTCCACCGCCGTGCTGTGGGGTTCACCAATAGCAGCGACGGCGGCGCGCAGACGCTGCGACTCCACACGGTCGAGCGCGTCTGTTTCCACGTCATCACCCCGCAGCGCCGCGCGGAGCGTGGCTTCGCGGTCATCCCGTTCGACGCTCGCGATGTGCGAGCGCAGGCGATCCACCGCGCGGCCGTGGGCGATGCGTCCCACCCAGGTGCGTGCCGAACCCCGCGCCGGATCGAAGTTTGCGGCCTTAGACCACACCTCGACGAAGACGTCTTGGGCGACTTCCTCAGCAAGAGCCGGATTACGCAGAACGTGGAGCGTCACGCCGTAGACGAGCGGTGCCAGTGCGTCGTAGAACTCGGAAAAGGCATGCGTATCCCCCGCCGCAGACGCAACGAGCAAGTCGTTGAGTCGATCTAGCTTATCGGGAGACATTGTCGACACGGACGTTGATCTTACCTTCCCCTCGAGGACGGGAGCGGACATCTTTAGTGTGACATTGAGCCGGACATAGGCGCTTCGGTCATCATCTCGTCCGACATCATCTCGTCGGTCATCATAGAGTCTGACGGCTTCATCTCATCAGACATCATCGAATCCGAGGGCTGCATGGAATCCGACATCATCGCGTCCGAGGGCTTCATCTCGCCGGACATCATGGAGTCAGAAGGTGCCATCGAGTCAGAAGCCACGGCACCGGACGGAGCCATGGAATCCGACATCATGGCATCCGAAGGAGCCATCGAGGGAGTCTCCGTCGCCGGAGTGTTCTTCGTGTCATTGCAGGCAGCCAAGCCAGTGGCAGTGAGCGCGAGGGCGGTAGCGGCGGCGATGAGTTTGATCTTCATGAGTGTTCTCCTTTAGAGGTAACGGGTTCTGCCGTGCGGGGGTGCGCGGCCTTACGTGAACTCATTCGGAGCACGCGGCTGGGGCGGATTGGAATCGACGAAAACTTTTTTCAAACCATCCGCACTGGGGCTCGGCGCCGAATAAAGGGCAGACCGTACGAAAGAACCGTCTGAAAGAAGGAAACCATCATGGTCTCGACTACGCTCACCACCCTGGCAGTGGGGCTTGCCGGAGGGCTCATCACCGGCATCTCCCCCTGTATCCTGCCTATTCTCCCGCTCGTGCTGGCCGTGAGCGGCGCGCCTGGCGAGGAGCGCTCACGAGCGCGGCCGTGGCTCATCATCGCAGGCCTCGTCACGAGCTTTACCGCCGTCACGCTCTTTGCCACGACGGCGCTCAACGCCCTGCATCTGCCCGGTGACCTCGTATGGAAGGTGGGCCTGGGGCTCCTCATACTCGTGGGACTGGGCATGATCTTCCCCAAGGTCCAGGAGCTCCTCGAGTGGCCGTTTCTCAAGCTGCCGAAGGCCGGCGGGTTGCAGGCCAAGGTTCGCGACAAGGGCGGGTTCCTCGTGGGGCTCGCGCTCGGCGTCGTCTTTGTTCCTTGCGCCGGGCCGGTCCTCGCCGCCATCAGCGTGGCGGGCGCCACGGGCCACGTCGACGCCCATATCCTCGTGCTGTGTTTGTCCTTTGCCGTGGGCGTGGCCGTGCCGCTCCTCATCTTTGCACTCGGCGGTGAGCAGATCGGCCGGCGCGTGAGCTTCTTCCAGTCACATCAGCGCGGCGTGCGCCTCACCTCGGGCTTCCTCGTCATCGCCATGGCAGGTGCGATCGCCACGGGCGCACCGGCCTGGCTCCAGCAGAAGCTGCCAAGTCTCAGCCAACCCGAGGTACAGGCGGCATCGGCAAGCTCGGGTGCGGTCCCGGAATTTGCCGGGCTCACCGGCTGGTTCAACACGGATACACCCGTGGACCCGCGCACGAATGGGCAGGTGACGCTCATCGATTTTTGGGCGTATGCCTGCATCAATTGCCAGCGCAACAACGTGCATATCGCGAAGCTCTACGACACGTACAAGGACTACGGCCTGGAGGTCGTGGGCATCCACGCGCCGGAATACCCGTTTGAACGCGAGTCCTCCAACGTGCGCCGCGCGGCCGCGGAGCAAGGCATTGCCTACCCCGTCGCACAGGACAATGACTTCGCGACGTGGCGTGCTTTCGGCAACCAATACTGGCCGGCGCATTACCTCGTCGACGCGCAGGGGCAACTGCGCGGCAGCCACGCGGGCGAGGGCGACTACGCGGAGACGGAGCACCAGATTCGTTCTTTGCTGCAGGAACGCGACCCGCAGGTACGCCTACCCACGCCGGTCGAGAGCACTGAGGCCGCCGTGGGTGCAGCCGACCGCAATCCGGAAACGTACCTGGGCACCGACCGCGCGCGGTATTTCGACAACCCGGCGGCCGAGTATGTCGATGGCACGCATTCCTTCACGGCGGTGACGCCGCGGCAGGGGCGCTACGCGCTGGGTGGCGAGTGGACGCTGGCGGGTCAGCCGATTACCGCGGGCCGCGACGCGACGGTGGATCTGGCCTACCACGCGGCGTGGGTCCAGGTGGTCGTTGCAGGGCGCGGGACCATCACAGTGTCCGATGGCGACACGACTCAGGAGATTCCGGTTACCGAGGACGGGACGATTGACCTCCTGCGCGGGGACGCGGCCCGAGAGGGCACGCTCCATCTGGCGGTGACCCCGGGCGTGGAGCTGTTTTCGTTCACGTTCGGATAAACCTCAACGGCGCGTCGTGTGGCGCAGCTAGGCTGGGACGCATGAAGCTCACCATGCTCGGCCACTCCGCCATCGCCATCGACGCGCCTGAGGGCACCATCGTTATCGACCCGGGTTCACTCACCGACCCGGCGTGCCTGAAGTCCGCGGACGCGGTGCTACTCACGCACGCGCACCCGGACCACCTCAACGTCGACGCGGTGCGCGACTCCGGCCTGCCGGTGTGGGGCACGGCCGAAGCTATCGCGGCTTTGGGTGACCGCGCGGAAGACACGGTGGTGCAGCGTGACTCGGAGTTCGACATTTTGGGCCAGCACATTCGCGTCTTTGGTGGCCAGCACGCAGAGATCCACCCGTCACTGCCACGGCCAGAGAACCTGGGATATTACATGGATGGCTTGCTCCATCCGGGCGACGAATACGTCGAGTGTCCTCTGCCCGTTGAGGTACTCCTCCTGCCGATTGCGGCGCCGTGGGTCAAGGGGTCCGAGGCCGCAGACTACGCAGTCAAGGTTGGCGCACGCGTGACCATCCCCATCCACGACGCGGTGCTCTCCCCCGGCGGCAAGGCGATTACTGACGGCATGCTGGGCAAGGTGGGCGTGCCCGGATACCAGCGTGTCGAGACCGGTGAGACCGTCGAGTTCTAGGCACTCATACACGACGCCGGCCCGCCCCATCATGTGATGGGACGGGCCGGCGTTGGTGTCTGCGGAGTTACACCGCGTAGCTCCTTCTCAGGTGCGTTCTAAGACTCTTTCTCAGACTGTGCAGTCTCGGTCTTGCCGGAGAGCTGCGACATGTTCTTGTTGAAGTCCTGGAAGCCCTTGGAGAAGGTGCCCAGGTTTTCCATGAAGCCGCCCATGATGTCGATGGGCAGCGGGAACACGATGGTCGAGTTCTGGTCTGCGCCCAGGTCGAGGACGGTCTGGAGGTAGCGCAGCTGCAGCGCGGCCGGAGCCTTGCCCAGCTCCTCAGCGGCCTCACGCAGCTCACGCGAGGACTGAAGTTCGCCGTGCGCGGAAATGACCTTTGCGCGACGCTCACGCTCGGCCTCCGCCTCGCGGGCCAGGGCGCGCTGCATCATCTCAGGAATTTCCACGTCCTTGATCTCCACGATGCGGGTGATAACGCCCCAACGTTCGGTCTGGCCGTTAATGATAGTGGCCAGGTCCTCATTGAGTTCCTCGCGGTGAGCAAGGAGATCATCGAGGTCCGCACGACCCAGCAGGGTACGCAGGGTGGTTTGGGCGATCTGGGAGGTCGCGACGGCGTAGTTTTCGACCTGCAGGACGGCCTTTTCAGCGTCCGTCACCTCGAACATGACCACGGCGTTGACGCGCACGGAGACGTTGTCCTTGGTGATGATTTCCTGCGGCGGGATGGTCAGCGTCACCACACGCTGATCAACGCGCTCAAGCTTGTCGATTCCCGGCCACATGAAGTGCAAGCCCGGCTGCAGGAGCGGACGCAAATGGCCAAAGCGGAACGCCACACCGCGCTCGTATTGCTTGATGACCTTCAGGGAATACATCAAGAACATGATAATGAGCGCGATAATAATGCCGATCACGATCGGCCAAAAGACGAATGCTGACATTTAACTTGCTTCCTTTTCCTTGCGGCGATCCGAGCCATAACGCGTCCGCGTACTATTTCCGTACTTCGAGCTGAAGCGGTCAATCTGCGCAGACAGCTCGGCTTCGCGGTTACTCATCTCCGGCACCACAATCTTCGGTGCGTTCGACGGCGTATTCCACAGATGGCGAGCCAACGGGTACACGCCGAGGCCCGTGATGACGATGAGGGTGCCGACGGAGATGAGAATCTCCGAGAGCGAGTGGTTGGTGATCATCGAGCACAGCGGCAACAGGTATGCCATCGCAGCGACTCCCAGAGCGATACCGCGATGGAAACGCCCGGAATCCGAGTGCGGCCACGGATCGAGCTGACGGGTGACCTCGCGGCCATGGTGCGAGACCGTGCAGGCGTCCTTGACGGGGCAGGTATTACACACCGTCGGGTTTGCGCGGTAGCGCATGACGCGGTTTTCCGGATCGAAGCTCGATGGCCACAGCCACTGATCCTCGGGGCACTGCCAGGCATCGTGTTCCTCGAGATAACGGAACGTGCCCGCCTGATTACTCATCGTGCGGTTCGCGGTCTGCTTCGCCATAAGGTCGAAGCCCCACGCCACCGCGACGAGAAAGAGACCATAGGCCGCCGCGAGGACGGTAAAGATTCCAGGTGCGTCCATAACGAATGTTCGCTTGCCTTTCTTTTACTTCTTATCAGCGTCGGTGCCGTCAGCACCGTTACGCTTGTCGGACCCGTAGGTGCCGCCCCACTTCGTGCGGGAATCGAACTTCGGATCCTGCGGACCGGAGGCCGCCGAGTCGCCGCGACCGGAATCCGGATCGACTTCCTCAACGAACGCACCGCGCTCGTCGATGTAGCCGTACTTCCGGCCAGCCACGCGGCGACGATCGTCGACACGGCCCTTGCCACCAGAGACCAGGCCCACGGAGGAGCCGACCGGAATCTCACCGGCGTGGTCATCGTCATCCGGAGCGATGATGCTAAAGAGCGGATCGGTCGGGTGCTCCTCGATGGTGGGGATCTCCTTGTTGTAGAGCACGCCCTTGAGCGCCATCCACAGGAACGGGAAGATACCGGCAAGGAACATGACGTCACCCGGCATACGCAGCCACTCCATGATGAAGTTGCCCGGCTCCGTGATGTAGCCCAGGGAGCGTGCCTCGACATACCCGGAAGCAACAGACTCGTAGAGCTGCATGATGCCGAGCGGCAGAAGGGAAATGACAACCATCCACAGCAGACCCAGGTTGGTGAGCCAGAAGGACCATGCCATGGCCTTATCTGACCACTTGTCCTTGGGGATGAGGTAGCGCAGGGCGAAGGCAGACAGGCCGAGGGCCAGGAAGCCATAGACACCCATCATGGCGCCGTGCGCGTGGTTGGCGGTAAGCGCCGTACCGATTTCGTAGTAGGAGACGATAGGCAGGTTGACCAGGAAGCCGAAGATACCGGCGCCCAGGAAGTTCCAGAAGCCCACGGCAACCAGGAACATGACGGCCCAGCGGTGCGGGAACGGACGCTCGCCTGAGGCACGCTGACGGGAACCGAGCTGCATGAAGGTCCAGGCCTCTACGGTAAGCAAGGTCAGCGGGACGACCTCGGCTGCGGAGAAGAAGGCACCGAGAGCCATGTGTTCGACCGGCGTACCGGAGAAGTACAGGTGGTGCATGGTACCCAGGACGCCACCCGTGGAGTACAGGATGATGTCGAGGAAGATAATGCCCAGGGCGATCTTTTCGCGAATGACGCCCAGGAGGACGAAGACGTAGGCCACCATCACGGTGGTGAACAGCTCAAGGAAGTCCTCCACCCAGAGGTGGACGACCCAGAAGCGCCAGAACTCGGCGACGGAGATGTGCGTCTCCGAGCCAGCCAAGTTACCCACGGCGTAGAACGCCGGGATGGCAATGCCGGCGTAGAAGAACATCCACGGCATGTTGGATTTGTTCTCAGTCTTCAAACGGCCACGCAGCTGGCGGAAGAGGATGAAGATCCACACGAACATGCCCACGGTGAGGAGCACCTGGAAGAAGCGAGGCAGGTCAAGGAACTCCCACTGCTGAGAAAACAGCGTGCCTTCCTTGATGTAGCCCATGGTGGACAGCCACTCGAAGGCCATCGAGCCGAAGACAACAAAGGCGATCGCGCCGAGCAGGAACCACACGAGCCAGTGCTGGCCCTTCGGTTCCTTCTTGCCCACGAAGGATGCAATGAAGATACCGGCGGCAAGCAAACCACCTGCGGTCCACAGCAGGGACAGCTGCAGGTGCCAGGTACGCGACACGTTGTACGGGAGGATCTCCTGCAACGGGATGCCGAAGAAGCCAGTGAGCTCGGTTCGGTAATGCTGCGAGGCCGCGCCTAGGAGGGCTTGGATGAGGAAGAGTAAGACGATGACGAGGACGAACCAGGCGACAACCTTCTGGGACTTGGTCAGACCCACCTCGCTCGGCTGAGTGAAGTCAAGGTTCGGAGCCTCTTCTGCGTGCCAGCCGATGGACTTGGACCAGCGGCCGTAGATGGCGAAGATGAGGCCGGTGCCGCCGATGAGCGCGATGAGCGAGAGCACAGACCACACGACGAGGTCAGCGGTCGGGCCGTTATCCACACGCGGCTCAGCAGGCCAGTTGTTGGTGTAGGAGTAATCGTGGCCCGGACGCTCAGCGGCCGAGGCCCACGCGGTCCAGCCAAAGAAACCGACCAGGTTGTTGATCTGCTTGTCATCGGTGATGAACTCGGAAGGAAGGCCCTTTTCATGGGAATCCTCGCCGAAGTACTTGGCGTAATAGGCCTTGTTGGACTCAAAGGCAGCAATCTGGTTGTCCGTCCACTCGAGAACCTTGGTGTCCTCGTTGTAACGGTTGGTACGGAATTCGTCGATGACCGCTTGTTCCGGCGTGACGTTTTCATCAATGAAGTCCGGGTAGCCGTTCTGGTCATTGAGTTCGCGCGCCTTGTCGGCCGCCATGCGCAGGTACTCTGCAGTGTAGTCGGGGCCGAGGTACGCGCCGTGGCCCATGACTGAGCCATACTGCTGCAAACCACGAGCCTGGTACAGAGCCTGGCCGTTGAGGATCTCTTCCTTAGTCAGGATGGTCTCGCCGGTCGACTGTGACACGATTTTGTCGGGCAGGGGCATTGAGGCGGTGTAGGTACGGTACGCCAAGAAACCCATGACCAAGAAGCCAAAGATCATGACGAGAGCGACACCCTGCACCCACACGCTACTCAGCTTCAGTACCGGCTTGGACCGGTCTTCGCTGCTAGTGGTGATAGACATGTATCTTCCTGTCGATTCAGATAGTGAACACCGCTTCCACGTCGCCGTGCACACCAATGAGATACAGCGTTGTGCTCAGTGTTGTACTCACACGGCTGTACTCACGCGGTTGTACTCACACGATGCACACGGAACGAGCGAGAGCGCGGTGCATTAGAGATATTCATGGGCCCCAAGGACGGAGTCCACCACGGATAATTATGAACGGAAAATCCAGTTTTAAATAGAGCGCGGCACTTCCACTGCCACAAATGAAGTCAACCGAAAGAGGTAGAGCGCGCGTTGACGCACGAACAGAGTGACCATTCACACCCCAAAGGATGTAGCCACACCAATCCCGCTCGCTGCAATTTTTACGGTAGAACCCGGATAATTTAACTTCATTATTCAACTTATAGCCCCGAATATATGACTTTGGTCACTAGTGGCCATATAGGAAACTTTTCCAATCGCGCGGCCGAGATATTGAATTAAACCGAAAAAGCCGTATTATTTGGATCATGAACTTCGCAGAACACACCAAGCGCAACTGGGTCATCACCCTCTTTGCCGCCATCTTCTTCGCAGCCATCGTGTCCATGATCTTCCTCAACGACCCGCACGAGACCATGCTCGTCGCCGTCGTCTTCGTCGCCTCAACCCTCATCCTCTTCGGCGCCATCCTGGGCATCTGGTACCTCATCCAGAACCGCAAGAAGAGCTCCGCCGCCCAGTAGCGGCCACACTCCATCCCTCTCCCTGCGGAGCCCTAGATCGAGCGTATCTATTTACCGCTCGGTCTAATTTTATTCGTACCCCTACCGGGTGAAATGCGCGGAACTCCTGGAATCCTTGGCCACGTTTGGACAGCTTGGTCTAGTGTTTCTGGCATGACTACGAAATATGACAACACCAACTTCGCCGACTGGTCCATCGAAACCCGTGCCCTCCACGTAGGGCAGGATCTGGATGGCTCGACGAACTCGCGCAGCATTCCGATTTACCAGACGACGTCCTACGTCTTCGACAGCGCCGAGCACGCTGCCGCTCGCTTTAACCTCTCGGATGCAGGCCCGATTTACACTCGCCTGACCAACCCGACGGTGGACGCCCTCGAGCGCCGCATCGCAGCCCTGGAAGGCGGCGTCGCCGCCGTGGCTTTCGCGTCCGGCCAGGCCGCTGAGACCGCCGCCATCCTCAACGTCGCTTCTGCCGGCGACCACATCGTCTCCTCCGCGCGCCTTTACGGTGGCACCACCACCCTGTTCGCCGTCACCTTGAAGCGCCTGGGCATCGACGTCACCCTCCTCGAGAACCCGGATGACCCGGCCGAGTGGGAGAAGGCCGTCCAACCGAATACCAAGGCTTTCTACGGTGAGACCTTCGGCAACCCCATCGCTGACGTCCTCGATATCCCAGCCGTCGCCGAGGTCGCTCACAAGCACCATGTTCCGCTCATCGTCGACAACACGATCGCCACCGCGGCGCTTGTTCGCCCGCTGGAACTCGGCGCCGACGTCGTCGTCGCCTCCACCACGAAGTTCTACTCCGGCTCCGGTTCCGCCGTGGGCGGCATCCTCGTCGACGGCGGTAAGTTCGACTGGACCGTCGAGCGCGACGGCAAGCCCGTCTTCCCCTATTTCGTGGAGCCGGATGAGGCTTACCACGGCCTCAAGTACGCCGAGCTCGGCGCCCCGGCGTTCGCCCTCAAGGCTCGTGCGGGCCTGCTCCGCGACACCGGCGCGGCCGTCTCCCCGTTCAATGCCTGGCTCACCCTCACCGGCCTGGAGACCCTCTCCCTGCGCGTGCGCAAGCACAACGAGAACGCGCAGGCCGTCGCCGAGTACCTCGCTGGCCACGACAAGGTCGCCAAGGTCAATTACGCGGGCCTCGCGGACTCCCCGTACAAGGCGGTCAAGGAAAAGATCGGTGCCGAGTACACCGGCTCCGTTCTCTCTTTCGACATCGCCCCGGGCGAGCGCGACGCCAAGGAGGTCGCATGGGCTTTCATCGACGCCCTGAAGCTGCACTCTAACCTGGCCAACATCGGCGACACCCACTCGCTCGTCGTCCACCCGGCCACCACCACGCACTCCCAGTCGGACGAAGAGGGCCTGCGCGTCGCCGGCATCAACCAGGCCACCATTCGCCTGTCCGTCGGCATCGAGGACATCAAGGACATCCTCGCCGACCTCGAGCTGGGCTTCGCGGCCATCGCCTAACCGCACCTCACCAGCCAACGGTCGGCAAACGCTGGACATCGGCCGGCTCATGCTGGCCCCGCTTTCTTCCGCGGCCGCTCCTCCTGGAGGCCGCGCGTGCCACAAAAGTCCCGCCGCTCGCGTCCTGGGAAACGCGAGCGGCGGGATTTCTGCGTCAAGGTTGCTTACAGGTCGAGGGTCTCGACCCACTCCTTCGCGATGCTCTCGACGGGGACTTGGCCATTGACGCTGCGCGCGTTCATGAGGAAAAGTCATCCACTCCAAGTATCGCCAACGTCCGCCGCTCCGTCACGACAGCACGCCGCCGCTACCGCACATGAATCTAATACCAAAACAGACCAAGCGGTTCATCTACACTTTGAACCAGACGCCTGGACACTCAATCCGGGTTTCGCCATGAAATCGATTCGCCCCTCCGCAGAAAGGATCGCCGCTAGATGTCGTACCCCACGTTCGCGCTCGAAGGCGAGCTCGCCTTCACCGATATCGGAACCCTGCGGACTGAGGCGGGCGCCGAAATCCCTGCGGCGACCATTGCCTATCAGCACTGGGGTGCTTTCGCCGGCGACCCGGATGGCGCCAATAACGTCCTCCTCATCGAGCACGCGCTCACTGGCGACTCCGACGCAGCGGACTGGTGGGGCGATCTCATCGGACCTGGCAAGGCGCTCGACACCACGCGCTGGTGCGTCGTATGCACCAACGTCATCGGCGGCTGCAAGGGCTCTACCGGCCCCGCCAGCAAACACCCGGACGGCGGCACCTGGGGCTCACGCTTCCCGGCACTTTCCATTCGCGACCAAGTCCAGGCGGAAAAGCAATTCCTCGACGCGCTCGGCATTCACCGCGTCCACGCCGTCATCGGCGGCTCCATGGGCGGTGCCCGCACGCTGGAATGGACGCTGCTCTATCCCGAAAAGATGGACGCCGCCTGCGTCATCGCCGTGTCCGCGCGTGCCTCCGGCTGGCAGATAGGCATTCAAACCGCACAGATTTCCGCCATCGTGCGCGACCCGAATTGGGTCGGCGGCGATTACTACTCCACCGGCAAAGTCCCCGGCGACGGCCTCGCCGCCGCCCGCCGTATCGCGCACCTCACCTATCGCGGTGAGCAGGAAATCGACGAGCGTTTCGGCGCCCAGCCCCAGCGCGGCGAAAATCCTCTGGGTCCCTACCGCAGCAACGACCAACGCTTCGCCGTGAACTCCTACTTGGACTACCAGGGCGCTCGTCTCGCCGATCGCTTCGATGCCGGCAGCTACGTTGCGCTCACGGAATCCCTCAACCGCCACGACATCGGCCGCGGCCGCGGCGGACTCATCAAAGCGCTCGCCCAAAGCAAAGTTCCCACCATGGTCGTCGGCGTGGACACAGACATTCTGTACCCCTACCACCAGCAGGAACACCTCTCCCGCAACCTCGGCAATCTCCTCGCCATGGCGAAGGTCGTCTCCCCGGTCGGTCACGACGCCTTCCTCACCGAGACACGCCAGATGGACCGCATCCTGCGCAACTTCCTCACGCTCTCCGCGCCGGATGGCCTGAACTTCGGCCCGGCCTACGTCGGCGACGAATACTACATCTAATCGCCGACGCCGCACTCACACTCTCCGGAGCATGTGCTGCCGCGCGCCTAGAACTTCACGCCGAAACGCGCGAGTGCCTCACGCGCCTGAAGCTGAATCTGGGTCCACTTGCGATCGATAGCCACCATGACGCGCTTACAGCACGACTAACTCCCCAGCGCGTCCACCGACGTCGACAGGAAAAGCATCGCCGCGCCCACAGCTGCGGTGAAGACGGCGTCAAAGTGGCGCGAACGCACCGCGAGAATTCCCACGCGCTCTGAGTCGCAGGTCAGACGCACGACGGTGAGCCACAGCAGCCCAGTACCCAGCGCAAAGGACGCACGCCGCCAGTGTTCAAACGCAGCAAAGCCTGCCGATGCCGCCACCAACACGACGAAGATCCCAATCATCACCCATTGCACGGTGCTCGGCAGCCGCGAGGCCTTGAGACCGATGTCGTGCGGATTAGCCAGGGACAGCCCCTCCGGAGTCGTCTGCGCAGACGCGGAACGAGCAACCGAGCGGCGCGGGTCGTGCTGGTCGCGCTGTGGCTCCATGCCGTGCACGCTCTTAGGCCTGGGCAGCAAGTTGCTCGGCACGCTCGACGATGTTGTAGACAAGGAACGCACGCGTGAGAGGGCCCACGCCGCCCGGGTTCGGGGAGACGAAACCGGCCTTCTCCCAGACGTCCTCGGCCACGTCGCCAGCGAGCTTGCCGTCGACGCGGGAGACTCCGACGTCGAGCACGGCCGCGCCTTCCTTGACCATGTCCGCGGTGAGCATGTGTGCCTTGCCGGCGGCAGCGATGATGACGTCCGCCTCGCGGGTCTCCGCGGCAAGGTCCTTCGTGCCGGTGTGGCACAGCGTGACGGTGGAATTCTCGCTGCGGCGGGTGAGCATGAGGCCGATAGGGCGGCCGACCGTGACGCCACGGCCGATGACGACGACTTTGGCGCCATCAAGCTCCACGCCGTAGCGGCGCAGCAGGTGGATGCAGCCGTTCGGGGTGCACGGCAGCGGGGCCGGCTCATTGAGAACCAGCTTGCCCAGGTTCACCGGGTGGAGGCCATCGGCATCCTTGTCTGGATCGATGCGCTCGAGGATTTTGTTTTCGTCGAGGTGCTTGGGCAGCGGCAGCTGCACGATGTAGCCCGTGCAGTTCGGATCCGCGTTGAGCTCGTCGATGACAGCTTCGAGTTCTTCCTGCGTGGTTTCCTCCGGCAGATCCTTGCGGATGGAGTTGATGCCCAGTTGCTCGCAGTCACGGTGCTTCATCTTCACGTAGGAATGGGAGCCCGGGTTGTCGCCCACGAGGACCGTCGCCAGGCCCGGGGTCACCCCCTGCTCCTTGAGCTTCGCCACACGAGTGGCCAGGTCTGCAAAGATCTCGTCGCGGTACAGGGTGCCGTCTAGTTTGGTAGCGCTCATGCCCACCATCCTAGACTGAGCACTATGAGCCAGCTGCACATCGTCTTTGATAACCCCGTCATTCCTACTAATACGGGCAATGCCATTCGCACCGCCGCCGTCACCGGTGCCACGCTCCACCTCATTGAGCCGCTGGGCTTCAACTTCGATGACAAGCACTTAAAACGCGCTGGCCTCGACTACCACGACCTGGCAGATCTACAGATCCACAAGGACTTCCAGGCCTGCATGGATGCCCTACCCGGCGCGCGCGTCTTTGCCTTTACCACGCACACCACCAAGTGGTTCACCGATGTCGAGTACCGCGACGGCGACGTGCTCCTCTTTGGCACCGAGCCCACCGGCCTGCCCAAGGAACATCTCGAGCACCCACGCATCACCGAGCAGGTCCGCATTCCGATGATGCCCGCGCGTCGCTCGATGAACCTGTCGAACGCCGCCTCGACCGCCGTCTTCGAGGCGTGGCGCCAGCTGGGCTTTGAGGGAGCTGTCTAGTCCCGCCTCGACGTGCTCTGCGCAAGATCAGCGCGTGGGAGGACACCCTCAAGCACAAGCCCGAATCCACGCCGGAGTAAAGCTCACCGTCTTAGGCTTCTGGCTCGCCGTCCCCGGCCTCGGGCACGGCGGCGAGCTCCGGCAGACGCCGGGCGCGCAGGCGCTCCATGAGGAGGGCGGCATCGGCAGGCTCGAGCTCTTCGGCGGCCATCTTCACGGGACCGTTGACGAGCTCGAAGCGCACCGTGCCCACTGTGAGCAGCTGCGCGAGCGGCCCCGCCTTATAGGTGACCTCCTGGATGTGCGGCAACGCGACGGCCATGACCCGGCGCGTGAGCCGCCCGCGATGGACGATGGCTACGCCCTCATGCAGGGTCACCGACTGGCGCGCACGGTCCATGGGCGACGCCCACCAGGCCCGGCGCGGCGAGGTAAACGTGGGCTGGGTATGGCCTTCTGGCAGGGCTACGGCGTCGATCTCCGCAGGCGAGAGATCGGAGACCACCGCGAACATCGCGAGCGCCTGCTCGCGCGTGCCCACCGGGACGATGCGCGTGGAACCCGACTGCTTGCCGCCTGCCGTGCCATAGCCAGCGACGGAGACGTGCACCTCGTACCAGCCGAAAGGCCGCCACGTCCACGGCTGGGACACGCGCACGCCATGGATGCGCGAGAGACGAATAGCCTGCCGGCGCCTATCCGCCAGACCATAGTTCACGTTGAGGACGCCACGGTCCGCGTCGAGGCGCGCGCTAAAACGCCACGAGGTGTCGACGAGATTCCACATAGACGGCACGAAACCAACGATGATGGGGATAACCGAGGCATTCGCCACCGGTAACGCAAGCAGGCCGAAAGCCACGGCGACCATCACGAGGGTGCCGGGTCGCAGGGCCTCTGCGAGAAGCGTGCGGCCAATGGGAATCTCCGGCAAGACCGCCGAGTGCTCCGCGTCCTCCGACTCTGTCACCGCACCGCCGTCCGCCATGGGTCGCGCATGCACGTGCGCCAAGACCTCGCGGCGCACCTCCTCCGCCTCGGGCTTGGGCAGATACCCAATCTGGATAACCGACGCGGTGCCGCCGGCGGTTTCCACGCGCACCTGCGCCAGTCCGAAGATGCGGGCGATGACGGACTCGACGACGTCGACGGCTTGAATGCGGTCATAGCGCGCCGAACGGAAGGAATTAGACAGCACGCCGTGGCGCAGCGATACCTCTTCTTCGTCGATTTTGAAGCCCAGCTTGCGCCACCACAGCTCGCTCACGAACCAGATGACGACGCACACCACGACAAAACCCGCGAGGGTGAGCAGCGAGTCGCGCCCCATGTCCCGCCAGTGGCCGTCGCGCAGGTAGGTCACGAAGTCCGCGACCATCTCTAGGTTGAAGTTGAGGATAAAGATCGCGACGATGGCCAGGATGAGCGACCAGAACCGCAGCAACGGCGTGAGGCGATGGACGCGGCGGAAACTCTCCTCGTCGACCGGCATGCGGCCACGCGCGTGACGGCTCACAGCCCGCTCATCCTCTCGCGTGCTTGGACTGCCAGCCGTTCGCGCAAGGCGTCAGCTTCTTCTGCCGGCAATCCCTTAATGGTGGCGTCCGTGCCTGCCGATGCCGTGTGCAGCTTCACCGTCTTCATCCCATAGGCCCGCGCCACAGGCCCCGCCGTGACATCGACGAATTGAATGCGGCCATAAGGCACGACCGTAAACTTGTGCCACAACTTGCCCTTGGTAATGAGCAGCTCATCCTCAGTCTCGAGCCATCCCATGTTGCACACCTGCGCCGGAATGAGCCACAGCAGCCATACGAAGAGCACGGCGAAGAAGGCCGTACCGATGTGCCACCACGGTCCCCAGAAGTACGCCGCCACCACGCACGTCACCGCACAAAGGACAGTCCACGTGAGGTTGACGATATAGCGCACCTTCACCAGCGCGGGCGAGACCGCATTCATATTCGGCGGAACGACAGGATTCATGATGGTCACACTAGCAAAAGGCCAGTGTTTTCTTCGCGCTACTTCTGGTTGCCAGAGTCTTCCTCCGCGACGCTGTCAGTCGCGGCGGTATCCTCCCCCATCGCCTCGACAACGTCCTGGATATCCGCGTGCCCACGCTCACGTGCTTCTTCTTCGGAGATGTACTCACCCTCCTCGTAGTCGTAGGGGATGGGCGTGCCTTCCTCGTCCGTGCGCACGTACCACTCGGTGGCTTCTTCCGAGGTGGAGTCGAAATCGGCGCCGGCCGCGTACTCCGAGTCAGGCTCGGTGGGCTCGACGGCAAGCGCGAAGTCGTCGCCGTGCTCGCGCACGCCTTGAACCACGGCGTTGGCAAGTGCGTGTTCCTCGTAAGACTGGCGAATGACGGCTGGATCAAAGCGCAGCTCACGAATGAGAGCGACGACCATGAGCACGATGATGAACGCGAACGGCAACGCCGTGACGGTGATGAAGTTCTGCAGGCCCTGCAGCGCCTGCTGGCCACCGGCGACGAGGATAACGACGGCGATGCCCGCCATACACGCCACCCAGAAGATGGTCACCCATTTCTTGGGATGTGGGTTGCCCCGCTGCGAAAGCTGGGAGTTCACCAGGGACGCGGAGTCCGCCGTCGTAATGAAGAAGACGGCGAGCATGACGACGACCACCGGTGCGATGAACTGCGCGCCCGGCAGGTGGTCGAGCACGATAAAGAAGATCTCCGCCGCAGCCGGCATGGAGTCCGCCGTGCCATCCGGCGCGATGGTGCCCTGCGTGCGCTGTATCCACATGGTCGTACCGCCCAGAATGGTAAACGCCGCAACGATGATAAACGACGGGATAAACAGCACGCCGAAGACGTACTGACGGATGGTGCGCCCGCGCGAAATCTTCGCCACGAACACGCCCACGAAGGGCGACCAGGACACCCACCAAGCCCAGTAGAAGGTGGTCCAGCTCGACAGGAACTCCTGCATGTCCTCGCCCTGGCCCATATTCGCACTGAGCATTTCCGGAGACTTGGAGATGTACTCGATGATCGTCGCGGGCAGCACGTTGGCGAGGAACGCGGTAGGGCCGACAATAAAGAAGAACAGAGCGAGGACGAGCGCGAGTGCCAGGTTGATATTAGATAACCAGCGCACGCCCTTGGCAACGCCGGACACGGCGGAGATGATGGTGCCAATGGACAAGACAACGATGATGCCGATGGCGAGCGCGTTGCCCGTCGGTGACCACCCAGAGACGACTGTGACGCCCTGGGAGATCTGCATGGCGCCGATGCCCAGGGAGGCCGCGGTACCGAAGAGCGTGGCGATAATAGCCAGACCATCAATGATGCGGCCCTGCCACGAGTCTGTGGATTTCGCACCGAACAGCGGCATGAGGATGGAGCTCATGAGCGGCACGCGTCCGCGCCGATAGGACACGTACGCGACGGCGAGGCCGACCACGGCGTAGATGGCCCACGCGTTGATGCCCCAGTGCATGGCAGCCTGGGCGAGCGAACCCATGATTGCTTCTTCCGATGCCGCCTCATAAGCGCCCGGCCGCGGCGAGAGGTAGTACGTGAGCGGCTCGAACGGACCGAAGAAGATGATGCCGATGCCGATCCCGGCACCGAAGAGCATCGCCGCCCAGCTCACCGTCGAGTATTCGACGTCCTCGCCGTCGACGCCAAGCGGGATGCGCCCGTACTTCGACACCGCGAGGTAGAGCAGGAAGAACAAGAGTCCGGCGGCGAGCGTGGTGAAGACCCACCCGAAGTTGTGCATGACCCAGGTCAGAGCCGTAGACGAGATGTCAAAGACCTGTTGTGGCTTGGCCACACCCCAGACGACGAAGGCGATGATGAGGCCACCCACGACGAAGAGGATGGGTTTATCCACGCCGTAGCGCACTTTCTGTGAGTCGATGGACACGCCAGGCACCAGCGCCGGGTGGATATTGTGCGGATAAATGATGTCTTTGAGAATCCGCTTGGCGGTGCGCGTGCGGCTGCGGTCCGCCACGGTGGGCTCCACCGTGGTCGCTGGTTTCAGCCCGTGGGCATCGGCCCGCGGGCTGGCGTGCGCGTTGCGTTCAAAGTTCGACGCGCGGTCATCGGCTTGGTCACCGGAGGAATTCGAGACCCCCGAGACGCCGTCAGAATTTTTCTTACTGCTGTCTCTATTCATTGCGTGAAAGCTTTTCCATGATTGGTCTACTAACTCCTTACCCATTCAGGCTAACGAAAATCTGCAGCGCACACACCCAAACGCTGCAGTTTCCCTAAATACAGACACATTGCTTCTGCCCCGAATGCCCGTCCCTGTGGCTCGCGCCCCGAGGCACTCGACGAGTACGAGCTCCAGCGCCTCGCCGAGGCCCGCAACGATGGTCTCCGCGCTGCGCTCATGGCGAGCATCGGGCTCCTCATCGTTACCGGCCTCATCGCGGTCAGCGCCCGCCTCACCGGCTTCATGGACGGCGTCTTCGTCGCGCACATCTACTTCAAGCTCATCTGCGCCCAGCTCGCCTTCGTCCCCTTCACCGTCACCCGCTCCCTCGCCGGAAAAATCAACCGCGACGAGCTCATCTCCTCCGAATAACCTCATCCCGCCTAGTTCAAAGGAAACGACCATGTCACGTCAGACCTTCTTGCACCTTGCACTTGTTTCCCTCGTCCCGCTACTTGTTGCAGTCGCGCTCAATTCCCTCGAGATGGAGTGGGCCGTATATCTCTGAGTCTTTGGCATAATCCTCATGTCAGTGGCGATTGGAGGTCTCCAAAAGACTATTGGCAAAGACAATTCGGATCCCGGTTTCGCTGACGAATACCAGCGTGCACGCATCGATCGCGCGCGCACCCATTCGTTGAGCTTCGCTCTCTTCGTTCTGGGCGGACTTATGGTAGCGCTGCTATTCCTCCCGCTCCTCAATCTCACTGGTTCAGACATCCCGTGGCCAGAAGTACTCCGCTCCGTGGGCATGCTCGCTGGCGTGCTTATGTTTGGAGTCTCGCTAACCCAGCTCGGCACCATCTCGCTGGGCATGAGCGCAGACGAGCGCGCCGACTCTACACCCGCCACTATCTAAAGTCCCGCGACCCCCTTGAGAGCCACTCGGATAATTCGAGTGGCTCGAGTTTGTCCGCGGCCACGGTCACCGCCCCCGAGGCATTCTGCACGATGCCGCGCACGACGAGCGCCCGCGCCGTGCGCGCGAGCGTCTTATGCCGCGCCCACAGCCCGGGCGTCACCATGACGTTGAGCAACCCCGTCTCGTCTTCCAGTCCAAAGAAGGTCACGCCGGACGCGGTCTGCGGCCGCTGGCGGTGCGTGACAATCCCCGCGATCCGCACGCGCGAGCCATCCTCCACACGCTTGAGGTCGCGCGCCGTGAGCACGCCGCGCAGTTCTAGGTTCGCGCGCACGAAATCCATGGGCTGATGGTCAGCCGTCACCCCGGTCGCCGCAATGTCCGTGGCCATGAGCTCGAACGCGCTCATCCCCGGCAGCGACGGCGCCTCAATCGCGGAGAGCCCCGGCAACATCCCGGTGCGTTCCGTCGCGGCCACGCCCGCCTGCCACAGCGCCTGGCGGCGGTCCACGCCGAAGCAATCCAGCGCGCCCGCGGTCGCAAGCGCCTCGACCTGCTCGACATTAAGGTCCGCCCGGCGTGCAAGGTCTGAGATATCCACAAACGCCGCGCTTGCCGATGCCGCCTCCACCCGCTCCGCAGCCTTCCCACCCAAGCCTTTGACCAGGTTGAGGCCCACGCGGATGCCAAAGCCGCTGGCAGAGCCTTCGACCGGCACGACGCGGGCTTCCTTGCCCGACGCATTGACGTCCACCGGCAAGATCGAAATCCCGTGCCGCCGCGCGTCTTGGATCAGCGATTGCGGCGAGTAAAAGCCCATGGGCTGCGCGCGCAGCAGGCCAACGCAGAACTGCGCCGGATAGTAGCGCTTGAACCACGCCGAGAAATAGACGAGCGAGGCGAAAGACTGCGAGTGCGATTCCGGGAAGCCGTAAGCCGCAAACGCCACAATCTTGTTCCACAGCGTGTCCGCGCTCTGCCCCGTGATGCCGTTGGTCTCGCGCAGGCCGGTGTAGAAGCGGTCGCGCAGCGCTGCCATCGTCGCCGGCGAGCGCTTGGAGCCCATCGCGCGGCGTAGGCTGTCGGCCTCCGCACCGGAAAATCCCGCAGCGTCGACAGCAATCTGCATGAGCTGCTCTTGGAACAGCGGAATGCCCAGTGTCTTGCCCAGCGACTTCTCGAGCACCGGGTGCTCATACGTCACCGGCTCAATCCCATCGCGGCGGCGCAGGTACGGGTGCACCGAGCCGCCCTGGATGGGGCCCGGTCGGATGAGCGCCACCTCCACCACGAGGTCAAAGAAGCGCCGCGGTTTCAGGCGCGGCAGCGTGGACAGCTGCGCGCGCGACTCAACCTGGAACACACCCACAGCATCCGCGCGGCAGAGCATGTCGTAGACTTCCCCGTCCGCGAGGTCCAGCTCCCACAGGTTGACCACGCGTCCGGTCGTTTCCTCCACCAGATCGAGCATGTGATGCAGAGCTTCCAGCATGCCCAAGCCCAGTAGGTCGAACTTCACGAGCCCCGCCGCCGCGCAGTCATCCTTATCCCATTGCAGGACCGAGCGAGCTTCCATGCGCGCCCACTCCATGGGCACGACGTCCGAAATCGGCCGGTCGCACAGCACCATGCCACCGGAGTGAATGCCCAGGTGCCGCGGTTGTCCCTTGAATTGTTCCGCAAGCTGCCGCACGTTCTCCGGCGGCTCGCCCTTGCCCTTGGCCCATGCGTCCGCGGTGCCCTGCGGGTAGCCCAGCGCGCGGGCCGCGTCGCGCGTGGCGCCCTTGCGCCGGTACGTAATGACGTTGGCGACCTGCGCCGCGCGCTCGCGCCCGTGTGACTCGTAGACATACTGGATGACTTCTTCGCGCCGCCCTGACTCGATGTCGATATCGATATCGGGCGGGCCGTCACGGTCCGGCGAGAGAAAGCGCTCGAAGAGCAGGCCCGCGGAAATCGGCTCGGCGTTGGTGATGCCCAACGCGAAGCACACTGCGGAATTCGCCGCCGAGCCGCGACCCTGACACAGGATATTCGTCTTCTTACAGAAGTCCACGAGGTCGCAGACGATGAGGAAGTAGCCTGGGAAGCCGAGCTTCTCGATGACCCCCAGCTCATACTCGATCTGCGTCCACGCCCGTTCCCTAATATCGGCGTCACGCGAAGCGTAGCGGACTTCGGCACGTTCCCACGTGAGGTGCTCGAGCCAGGACATCTCCGTGTGCCCCTCCGGCACGCCATAGTCCGGCAGACGCGGGGCGAGCGAGGTCCACGTAAAGGAGCACTCCTCCACCACGCGCAGCGTTTCCGCGAGCAGCTCGGGGCGCCCCGGCAGCAGTTTCGCCATCTGCGCTCCGCCGCGCATCCAGCTCGCCCCCATGGGATGCGCATTAGGCTCCGCCTCGCCCACGGAGTTGCGGCGCGCAAGCGCCCGCTTTGCACCGGCCAGCCGCGCGCGATCGCGGGTCGCCGCCGCGGGCCGCGCCGTCGCGATGGCGCGCAGCCCGGGCCGACGGTCGCGCAGCTCGTCGAGCGCCGCGTGGCGGTCCGCGTCCTCCGGCAGCTGCTCGCAGACATACTCCAAAACCAAGCTGTCTATTTTTATTCTTTCGCTAAAGATATCGAAAGAGTCAATCCACTCGTGGCCCAGAAGATAGAGACATTCCTCCCCCAGATCGTCCAGAATCGCCTCGAGCGGCGGGTAGGCAACCTCGCCTTTTGCGCGCGCATCCATGCGCGCGCGGGCGACGAGTCGACTCAGCCGCCGGTACCCCTCCGGCGTGCGCGCGAGCACCGTGAGCCGCCGACCTTCCGTCGCCACAATCCCCACCGGCCGCGTGCCGCGCGCCGTGTCGCCAGGCGCCCGCTCGACCGAGAGCTCCACGCCATAGACCGCCGGTAAACCCGCCTCCGCTGCGGCTTCCACAAACTTCATAAGGCCATAAAAACCGTCCCTATCCAGGATCGCGAGCCCCGAGAGCCCCAGCTCCAGCGCGCGGGCAACCATATCCTCTGGTTCCGAGGCACCGTCAAGGAAAGAGTAGGACGAAACGGCATGGAGCTCCGCAAAGGCGGGACCCTGCGCGCGGCCCCGCGCGGCGGCATCGGAAGCCCCGGCGAGAGTCACCTCGAGCGCCGAGGGGGCATCGGCAGGCACGGGCGTAGGCCCAGGGCGGCCGGACAGGATGCGCTCCACGCGTGACCACGGCAGCGCCTCGCCTCCATTGAACCTCATGCGCCACATGATATTTCGAAAACTCGTTCCAATCAAAACTTTCCGTTCGTCCGACCCGGGATAGACAAAGCGGTTCGTTCGTTGCTACGTTGAGCAACAGCAAATTACCCCAAGTAAGAAAGTCTCCATCATGTTCCTCCGTCGCGTTCTCGCCACCACCGCCGCCGTGGCCATTTCCGCCACCGGCCTCGCCGCCTGCTCTTCCTCCGATTCGTCGGATTCCGCCTCCGGCGATAACCCCACCATCAAGGTCGGCACGACGGATGCCTCCAAGAAGGCCTGGGCCGCCTTCGAGGACGAAGCTAAGAAGGAAGGCTTCAAGGTCGAAATCCAGAACTTCTCGGATTACACCACCCCGAACCAGGCCCTCGACCAGGGCGCCCTGGATACCAACAACTTCCAGCACCTCAAGTTCCTCTCCGAGTACAACAAGGCCAACGGCACCGACCTCGTGCCGATCGTCGCCACCGAGATCGTTCCGCTCGCCCTGTTCTGGAAGGACCACGACTCCCTCGACGGCATCGAGGGCCAGGAAATCGTTATCCCGAACGACTCCACCAACCAGGGCCGCGCCATCAACGTGCTCGTCCAGGCTGACCTGGTCAAGCTGAAGAAGGAAGGCCTCATTACCCCGGCCATCGCCGATATCGACGAGGGCGCCTCCAAGGTGAAGGTCACCGCCGTCGATGCCGCCCAGACCCCGGCCGCCTACGGCGAGGGCACCCCGGCGATCATCAATAACTCGTTCCTCGACCGCGCCGGCATCGACCCGACGACCTCCGTCTTCCAGGATGACCCAAACTCCGAAGAGGCCGAGCCCTACATCAACGCCTTCGTCGTTCGCGCCGAGGACGCCACCAACGAAAACATCACCAAGCTCGCCGAGGTCTGGCATTCCGATGCCGTCCAGGCAGCCGTCTCCGAGGACTCCAAGGGCACCTCGGTTGAGGTCGAGCGCACCCCGGAGGAGCTCAAGGCCATCGTCGACCGTCTCACTGAGCAGCTCTAGTCCCGACCCCTCTCCCCTTCCCCTTTCACTCCCGCACCCCCGGCTCCCTGCGCACGCACCGGGGGTCGCGCCCCTTTTCACCACCGTCTTCTTGTTAAATACGGTGCAGCAGACGCTGTAGTGACGCTGCAGTCGACATTGTCAGCCGCGTCGGGCACACTCAAAGCCCGACAAGAACACCCATAGTTTGAACCCATAAAGGACCCCACTCGTGACCACATCTTTGCCGCAACGCCACGGCACGCGCGTCGAGTTCCGCAACTTGAGCAAGGTCTTCAAGAACAAGAAGACCGAAACCGCCGCGTTGCAGGACGTCAGCTTCGCCATCGAGCCCGGACAGATCGTTGGCATCATCGGCTACTCCGGTGCCGGTAAGTCCACGCTCGTGCGCATGATCAACGCCCTCGACACGCCCACCTCCGGTGACGTGCTCCTCGACGGCACATCCATCGTGGGCCTGCCGGAGAAGAAGCTGCGCACCATCCGCCGCGACATCGGCATGATCTTCCAGCAGTTCAACCTGCTCACCTCCCGCACCGCGGCAGGCAATATCGAATACCCGCTGCAGCTGGCGGGCATGCCCAAGGCCGAGCGCACCAAGCGCGTCAAGGAACTTCTCGAGTTCGTCGGCTTGGCCGATAAGGGCGGCAACTACCCGGAGCAGCTCTCCGGCGGCCAGAAGCAGCGCGTGGGCATCGCTCGTGCGCTTGCGGTCAACCCCTCCCTGCTGCTCGCAGACGAGGCGACGAGCGCCCTCGACCCCACCACGACGCACGAGGTCCTCGAACTCCTGCGCCGCGTCAACAAGGAACTAGGCATCACCATCGTCGTCATCACTCACGAGATGGAGGTCGTGCGTTCCATCGCGGACCACGTCGTGGTCATGGAAAACGGCCGCGTCGTCGAAAACGGCTCGGTCTACGAGGTTTTCTCGCACCCGCAGACGGACACCGCCGCGAAGTTCGTGTCAACCTCGCTGCGCAATACCCCGGACCTCGTCGAGGCCGATGACCTACTCGCCCACGAGGGACGCCTGTTTACCGTCAACCTCACCGAACACTCCGGATTCTTTACCGCCGCGGCGAAGCTCGCCGAAGCTGGAGTGACCATCGCCATCGTCCACGGCGGCATCACGACGCTGCAGCGGCATTCCTTTGGCAAGGTGACGGTCCGCCTCAACGGCCCCGACGCCGCCATCGAGGAGTTCTACGCCACGCTTGCCCGCACCACCGACATTGAGGAGATTCAGCGATGACCGTCACCACCCTCGCCGCAGACTGGGATCGCCTAGGCGATACCCTCGTCACCGCCATCGTCGACACGCTCATCATGGTCTCCGTCACGCTTCTCGTGGCGGGCATCCTGGGCCTGGCGTTGGGCGTCCTGCTCTATACCACCCGCCCCGGCGGAATCCTGCAAAACAAGTTCATCTATTTCCTCATCAACGTCGCGGTGAACTTCGTCCGCCCTATCCCGTTCATCATTTTGCTGGCCTTCGTCCAGCCGCTCACCGTTGCCGTCATGGGCGGGTCTATCGGCCGTAACCCCGCGACCTTCGTCATGGTCATCGCTGCGACCTTCGCCGTGGCGCGCATCGTCGAGCAAAACCTCATGGCTATTGACCCGGGCGTTATTGAGGCCGCCCGCGCCATGGGGGCGAGCCCCTGGAAGATCATCACTTCCGTCATCGTCCCCGAGGCCCTCGGCCCGCTGGTCCTCGGCTACGCCTTCCTCTTCATCGGCATCATCGACATGTCCGCGATGGCCGGTTACGTGGGCGGCGGCGGCCTGGGTGACTTCGCCATCGTCTACGGTTACCGCTCCTTCGACTGGGAAGTCACCGTCGTCGCGACGCTTATCATCATCGTCATGGTCCAAGCAGCCCAGTTCTTCGGCAACTGGCTCTCCGCCAAGATCATGCGCCGCTAAGTCCCCGCGCATGCGCGTGGCCCCGCCCTCACACGAGGACGGGGCCGCGCTTCGTTCTAGAGCGCCTCTACGGAATCCGCGACCCACGCCTGCGACGTCTTCGGCTCGTCCCCACACGAGGAGACAATCCCGTAAACCTCGCGCTGGGTAAGCGTCACACGCCACGCACGCCCATCCGGGTGGCGCACGGTGACGGCACCCTCGCCGGGGTCTACCACCTCGAGTTCGCCGTAGTGCAGCCCCGTGATCATGGCCGCGACAGCCAGCTCCGCCACCTGCCCGCGCGGGGGCAGCAGGCCGGAGCCGCGATTGGCGGGAACAAACATCTCGCCGCGCAGCGCCGCACGCGTCATCTGGCGCGCCGCCTCCTCATTGAGCCGGCCAAAGGAGTACGCCCACGGCATAAGCAGCAGCGTCGGCGCGAAGCGGTGACCCTTCATATGCGAGGCTTCCCAGACCATCTTGCCGGGGAATTCCTCGTTGAGCGCCGCAGCGAGCGGACGGCCCTTGATAGCGCAGCACTGGTCGCGCTTGGCGTGCGTGCATACCAGCACCAAGGGGGTATCGACAGGCTCGCCGCCATTGCGGCCCGGACCGGTGAGATCCAGGTCGAGCATGTCTTCCGGCTTTTCCAGCAGGAGCAGCTCCATCACCTGCTCCTTCGCCCACACGAGGTAGCAACGGTGCAACTTACCGACGTCACGGCCCTCACGACCTGGCAGGCGAATGAGCTGCAGGCCAGCCTGGCCCTTCATCTTCGCTTTGAGTTGCGCCGTGAGCTCCTCGCCAAACGTGTGGCCGTCCATAATGTCGTGCGACCACCGGCCTGGCTGTTCAAAGAGAACATAGACGGACTCTTGCTTCGCGGTACCGGGCAGCGGCTCCGGATCGCCGTGCAGGTACGCGTCGGAGCACAAGTTGTGCGTGGAAGTCATGTCCCCCAGCATAGCTTTGACAACAATCCGGTTAAGAAATGTGCTTTCTCACGATAGTAATTTTCGCTTTCTCCAGTGAACCTTTACGGTGGAGGAATGCATCCCTCTCAGGCCACTCCGTCCGCCGCACTCGCGTGTGCTCTCGGCGCCGCCTGCGTCCTGGCTCTCACCGCATGCTCCGCCGCTCCCACCAGCACTCCGGCCGCACACGAGGCCTCGTCTGCCAGCACCACGCTGAAGACGATGGCCGCGTCCGCCGAGTCCGGGAATACCGGCGCCGGACTCACTCCCTTGGGAGACGCCAACACCACCCTCAAGACGGAGCGCCCCGGCGCGCCTAGTCAGCTGCTCGTCACCAATATCCGCACGGGCAAGCACGAGGGCTTCGAGCGCGTCGTCTTTGATCTCGAAGGCACCGGCACGCCGGGCTGGTTCATCGACTTTACGGACCGCCCCACGCAGCAGGGCTCCGGCAACACCGTCAAGGTCGACGGCGACGCCGCCCTCAACGTCAACATCGACGGCACCGTCCTCCCCTTCGAGGTAGGCCACGACGACCCCGGCCTGAAGACCACGGACGGCCACGGCGGTTTTATCACCCAAGTCGTCCCCGTCGGCACCTTTGAGGGCCGCTCCCAATTCTTCATCGGACTCAAGGGCCAGCACGCCTACTCCGTGCAGGCTCTCGAAGAACCCACGCGCCTGGTCATCGACATCCTGTCCTAAAAATAGGCCGCCTCCACACGCCACGCCCCGCGCGCGAAGTACAGCAGCCACGCCCGCTGCACCTCCTCGCCGTCGGCTTGTCCCACGAGCTGCAGCCGCGCCACTCGGCTTCCCGGCTCCGCCGTCCACCATTGTGCATCCACGGGCCAGGGCCCTGCCCAGCCCGCCACGCGGTAGACGTACGCGCCCCACTTCGCGGCATAGGGCTCGGCGTTGAGCTCCGCCTCCGCCGTAACGATAACCGGCTCATCTTTCGCGCTCACCAGGTAAAAACGCGAAGCAGGATGGTTCATGCCGCCACCCAGCCGCGCCGGCAGCGGCCCCGGAATCCGGCCCGGCCACGTGCCCCGTGGCGCCGGGTCGCGCGCCTCGCCATAGGGCACGAATTCCACGCGCTCAGCCACGCCGCGCCCGCCCGCCGGCCGCGGGACCAGCACTTTATCCACGCCCAGCTGCGACTGTACGCGCGCCACCGCGCGCCGCACCTGCTCATCGCTCGTCCGCGCGCCAAAGAGCTCACCCGCCTCCGGCGGCGCTACTTCCACCGGAACAAGCTCCAGCCTTCCGATGCCCCCAGCCTCCGCCGCCCGCGCCGTGCTCAGCCACCCATCAAGCTGCCAGCGCACCCGGTTGGCCGTCGCTTCCTCATCCAAGGCATCGCGCGTGCGCCACACGCGTTCCAGGCGCTGGCCGCTCGTGAACTCCGCGACGACCTCGAGGCGCACGCACACGAGTCCCGCCGCGTCGAGCTTGCCATGCAACAAGCTGGCGAGTTGGCGCGCGGCGAATGCAGCGGCATCGACACGCTCGATGGGCTCTTCCGGGGTAAGCCCCACGCGCAGCTCCGTGACCGCCAGCTCCGGCGCGACACGACGGTCGGGCGTGGCTTGCGCGATGGACTGGGCCTTCGCACCCGCCTGTCCAAAGCGCGTGACAACCTGCCCGCGCGGCAGCCCGGCGAGCTCGCCCAAACGTCGCACGCCAAGCTTGCCCAGTTGTTCCACGAGCCGCGCATCCACGCCCAGCGCTGCTTCCGCGATGAGCACGCCCACCGGTTCACCCGCGAGAAACTCCCGCGACTCGCCCGCCGCGACAACCGCGCCGCGCCCGGCATGCCGAGCCGCGATGAGCGCCGTGGCAATCTCGTCCGCCGCGCCCACAAGACAATCCACACCCGCGCGTGCGGTGGCGTCGATGAGCATCTCCAACGCGCGATCTTCCCCACCATGGAACGCACCCGCCGCCGCGAGGTCCACGATCACCAGCCCCGGCCGCAGGATCTCCACCGAGGACGCCACGTCATCGAGCGAGTCCGCAATCGCCCCAAAGACCGCGCCGTCACGCTCCGGGTTTGCATCGAGGACGACCAGCTCCGGGCACACCGCCTGTGCCTGACGCACGCGCATGCCACGCCGCACGCCGGCCCCGCGCGCCGGTCCGTTGCACACCTCGACGTGATGGTTCGCCGCCACCGCCACCGGCCCCGCAACCACGCCCGGCGCCACCTCCTCGTCCAAGTCCGCGGCCTGCACCGGCCAATCCGGAAACCACAGCGCCGCAACACGCATGCCCGCCGCGCGCGAGCCATGCCGCTTTCTGCGCACTGCTGGCGCGCTCATACGAGCTCCAAACGGCGCCGCTGCCCGGCGGTTACGGTGCCGCGCTGCTCGCCCCGCTTCGTCCGCGCCGTCACCGCAAGGTCCACACCGCGAATGCGTCCCGCCCCGCGGCCGATGCCCCGGTAGGTCGTCACCTCACCGCGCAACGTCAACCGCGCGCCCGGCAGGTGCGGGCCTACCGTGACGAGCGCCGCATGCCCCGCACGCAGCTTCGCTAAGATGGGGCGCGCCCGCGTAGGGCTGAGCTCCGCGGCCGCGCCGTGATGGATGACAAGATCGAGACCCTCAACGAGCACGCTCGTGGCCTCCCACGGCTGCGCACCCGGGTCCGGCACCGCGATGATCCGCGCCGCTTCCCCCTCGTCGATCACCCGTGCGAGAGAGAGTTCGGGCCACCCCACAACAGCGGCGAACCCACCCACCCGCGTAACCCGCGCAAGCAGTTCCACTGCGAGCGCCGGACAGTCGTTCAACTCCGTGACCGCACGGCGCTCCAGCCCGCCACCCGGCAACAAGCGCGCCAAATCGCCGCCCACTTCCAGCAGGTCAGCGCCCTCGACCGGCGGTTCCGCGTCGGGCACAGCACGCAGCACGCGAGCCGCCGCACCGCTTCCCGCCAGCGCCGATCCAGACTCCATGGCCGCAACCTGGGCGCGCAAAGCCGCGACGCGGGACGCTTTGTCCTCGCCGAGCTTTCGAACACCTGATCCAGTCACGCAACACAGTTTATTCACCCGCCCGACATGTGCAAACTACTGTTCGAAAAGCATGCTCAGCGTCATGCGGTTCCCCGTTCCTCAGCGCAGAATACACCCATGTTCGACCAGACGCTCACACTCAACGACAATCACACCATCCCCAGCTCGAACTAGGCACCTGACTTATCGATGACGACGCTGTCGTCGAGCCCGTCTACCACGCCATCGCACACGGTTACCGCCACATCGACACCGCACAGGCGTACGGCAACGAGGCGGGTGTAGGCCGTAGCATCGCCCGCGCGAAGAACTTTGTGTCACCACCAAGATCCAGGGCGAGATCAAAGACCACAACACCGCCCTCGCGTCGATTACCGAGTCCCTAAATAAGCTGGGGCTTATCTCCCTGCCCAAGTCCGCGACCACGAGCGCATCGACTCCAACGCCGACGTCGAGTTCGAGATTTCGGACGCCGACATGGAAACCCTCAACAACCTGCCGCCGCTCGAGAACTACGGCGAGGACGGCTTCTTTCCTGTCTTCGACAAGGCCGCCGCTCACCGCGAGGCCTAGTTCACACGCTCAAAGGCGTGCTTCCCGCAACGGGAAGCGCGCCTTTTGCATGCGGTTTTAGAGCGCGTCGTACTCCGCATCCGCGACCGGCTCGAGCCCTTCGTTGGTCGCGCCCTCGACCGGAGCGGAGCTCGCGCACCGGGTGAACGCGGCGAACCTGCGGCATAACCGAGAGCACTTCAATCCTTTCGCGCATCTGCCCGCCGCGGAGCAGGCCATGGTCAACAATTTCATGGTGTCGAGCTCCGTGGGCCTTGACCGGCACTGGGTCACTACAGGCAAGGCGATGCCCCTGCCCAGGCTGCTGAAGCTGTCCGGCCAGTTGCTCGAACATGGCGCCGCGGCGGTCGCACGCCGCTAGGGTTGTACGCATGGATAAAATCGCAGTAGTAACCGGAGCCACCGGCGGCATGGGCCGCGAAATCATCGCGGACTTGGCCCGCACCCACCACGTCTACGCGCTGGGCCGTCGTGCCGAGGCGCTCGAGGGCCTCGACAACATCACGCCCGTCGCCATCGACTTAGTCGCCGATATCGAGGACCTCCCGCTGCCGGAGCTCGAGCGCGTCGACGTCCTCGTCCACGCCGCCGCCCGCGCCGAGCACTTCTCGGTCGACTCGGCCCGCCCCGCGGACTGGCGCGCGCAGATGGATCTCAACGTTCACGCCCCCGCCGAGGTCACCCGCCTGCTCCTGCCTGCTCTGCGCGCAGCGGGCGGTACCGTGGTCTTCATCAACTCGGGCGCGGGCCGTCACTCCTATGCAGACAACGTCATCTATGCCGCAACGAAGCACGCGCTCTACGCCCTCGCGGATGGCCTGCGCCTCGCCGAGCCCGATATTCGCGTCTCCACCGTGGCGCCCGGCCCCACGGACACACCCATGTTGCAGGGCCTGCAGGATTACAACCCGGAACACGTCATCGCGCCGGTCGAGGTCGCCCGCGCCATCCGCGCCGTCGTCGACGCCGGCCCCACGACCCAACTCACCGAGGTCCAGGTCCGCCCGCGCCTCGAGCTCGCGCAGCGCGCCGCCCTCGGCCGCGACTAAATAAGCGCGAGCAGGTCCGCCGCGGTGCGGTCGGTTTCCTGCAGCATGAGCGGGTCTGTGCCCGGCATCGGCGAAATCGTCGTATCCGGCCACTGCGCGTACGTCGGAATGCCCACGACGTGCAGGCGCTCGTCCACCGCGCCGTCCGCGTGCACGGTCCGGCGCTCGTGCGTCGTCTCCGGCGAACCGGTCTCCTGCCCGTCATCCACGAACGGCCGCACGCGCTCCCCCAGCGACAGCGTGAGCGGGTCCGCGCGGTGCCGCACGTCCGGGCCGTGCATCCACGCATCAATGAGCACGCTTGCCGATGCCGCCTTCGTCCCCGCCGTGAGCGTCACCTCACCGTCGGCGAGCGCCAAGGCTGGGCGTGCGCCGAGAAACGTGACCAGCCCGGCATCGACGAGCGCGAGGAGCTCACGCGTACGGAACAGCGGCGGGCCCGAGCCCACCATCTGCCCTAGCGCCATGAACTGGTTGAAGGATCCCGAGCGCGAGTCCCAGCAGAACCGTCCATTCGAGCCTGCGATGGACGAGGGCTTGCGGCCCGCAGAGATCGCCCACAGGCCCGCCTTGAGCGGCGAGCGACGCGCGGCGACGGCCTCCGCGATGTCGCGTTCCATGCCCGTTGCAATATGTGCGGTGAGCTCCTCGCGCGTCATGCCTTCGGTGCCGGCGAGCGGGTAGAACCAGTCGGTAAGAACAAAGGGCTCGGAGGTGGCACGGCCAAGCTTGGCCTCGAGCGCGGCCGGGGTGACCGTCGCGTCGAACTGGTCGACGGGCAGGTCCTCGTCAATGGTCGCGAGAATCTCGGCGAGCGGGACGGTGAGCGCCTCGGGGCGTACCTCGGCGAGCGTGCGGTAGTACTCCGCAAACGCATCGCGCACGAGCGCCGGCCACAGCACTCGGCCAAAGTTGAGCGAGTTGGAGCCCGCCTCCACCTGGTTATCCGCGATGGTCGTACGCAGGCGCTCAAGGTTCGCCTTGGGCGGCAGCGAGTGATACTCGCTCTTCGGCAAGTACGGGTAGCCGCGGCCCGAGGAGACGATAAGGCGCGGCTCGCGGCCGGATGCGATGTAGCGCAGCCCGGCGCGCGCCGAGTCATCCTCAATGAAGCGGCCGCCGCGGTCCATGGTGAGGCGCGCCATGACGTCGAAGAAGCCCATGCCCAAGCCACGCACGAGCACGTCCTCGCCCGCAGGCACGGCGCTCAGGTTCTGCTCCACCGGGTTGGCCGGCGCGACCCACTCAATCTCCGCAGCCGCGAGCGCGCGCTCCTCCGCGTTCAGCGCAGGCGTCGTCCAGCCCGAGGCTATGACGGTTGTCGCGGCTTCAATGCGCGTGCCGTCGGAGAGCTCGATGCCGTCCACGCCGTCGCTCTCAGTCAGGCGCACCGCGCGGGCTGCGTGGCGCTCCACCGTCGCCGTCTCCGGCAGCTCGCCCAGCGCGACCTCGAAGACCCACGCGATGTACTCGCCGTAGAGCGCGCGCGACGGGTTCGACTCCGGCACAGTGGCATCCAGCTCGGCTTTAAATTCATCCGGTACGTGCGCGGGGTAACGCTCCACGAGCGCGGCCTTCGCGGCCGGAATTTCCTCGCCGCGCAGCGCCTGAATCCACTCGAACATCGTAGGGCCTTCAAGCACCGGCGCACCCACCGTGGAGCCCGGCTCGGTAAAGAGCGTCACGGCGCCGGCCAGCGTGTTCATGCACAGCGTACGGGTCTGTTCCGTGTTCCAGATGCGGCCGGAGCCAACCTGAGCGTCATCGATGATGTGGAGCTCCACCGCACGTCCCGCGTAGGCAGGCTCGCGCAGGTAGGCACCCAGGCGCTCGACGAGCGAGACGCCGCGCGGACCCGCGCCCACGATCGCAATCGCCGGAGCGGCGGAAGGAATTTTATTATCAGTCACCTCGTTGACAGTACTACTAGACAGATCAGTATGTAAAGATGAGACAAAATCGTCCACCGTGGTGTACTGTTCACTCTCGTTAAACTTCAACGCTAAAGGAAAACCGTGAAATCTCCCTTCCGTGCGACGCTCGCCGCCGCGCTGGCTCTCGCCCTCGCCGGGGCGGTGACGAGCTGCGCGTCTCCATCCTCATCGTCGGCGTCTACCGACGAGAATTGGATTACCTACCTCGAGCCCCAAATGTTTAGGACGCTTTATCCGCCGGCCGCAGGCTTTTACCCCAACGGCGGCGTGGTCAACCAGGTCACCGACCGCCTGCTCTACCAAGATCCGGAAACGCTTCAGCTCTCCCCGTGGATCGCCACCGACCTGCCTAAGATCAACGCGGACGCCACGGAGTACACCTTCAACATCCGCACCGATGTTACGTACTCTGACGGCACGCCGCTCACGGCCGAAAACGTCGTCGCGAACTTCGACCTCTACGGCAAGGGCGATAAGTCGCGCACGCTCAACTCCTCGGAGCAGATTACGAACTACGACCACGGAGAGGTCGTCGATGACGACACCGTGAAGTTCTACTTCTCGGCGCCCTCGCCCGGCTTCGCCCAGGCCACCGCCGGTTACAACGCGGGCCTCGTCGCCGACTCCACGCTGCAGCTCGACAACGAGGGTTTTGCCCCCGGCAACGCCGAGGCCGTCATCGGCTCCGGTCCCTTCGTCATCACAGGCGAGACGCTCAACACCGCCCTCGACCTCACCGCGCGCGACGATTACAACTGGGCCCCGCCCGCCGCCCGCCACCAGGGCCGCGCTCGTCTCGATGGCATCCACTACCGCCTCGCCGCGGAGGAATCCACCCGCGCCGGCGCGCTCGTCTCCGACCAAGCACAGATCGCCCGCCAGGTCTCCGCACCCGTGGAAAAGCAGCTCGAGGCCCAGGGCATCAACATCATCGCCCGCGGCACTAACTCGATGAATAACCAGCTCGCCTTCCGCTTCAACCACCCCATCCTCAAGGACAAGCGGGTGCGCGACGCGATCATGAATGGCATCAACCGCGAAGAGATCATGCGCATCCTCTTCTCGCCCACCTACCCCCTGGCCACGTCCACCGTCGCCGCGACCGGTCTGGGCTACAAGGACCAGTCCGCCGCCTACTCCTACGACCCCGAACACGCCACGGCGCTCCTCGACGAGGCTGGCTGGGTCCCCGGCGAAGACGGCATCCGCGTCAAGGACGGCCAACGCCTCACCCTGCGCGTCAACCCCGCCCTGCCGCAACCGCGCTCCAAGGAGGTCCAGACCATGGTCCAGGAAGACATGCGCGAGCTCGGCATCGAATGGCTCATCAACGCCGGCGACCAAGCCACGCAGAACGCGGATGCCAAGGACATCGACAAAATCCAGGTCTATCACTCCATGGTCGGCCGCGCGGATTACGACGCCATCCACTCGCTGTACTCGGTCACCAACCGCGACGCCTTCCTCAACCAGGACGCCAAGGGCAACCCCATCGACCAGCACCTCGAGGACCTGCTCACCACGGTCATCTCCGCGCCCGCCGACGCCGAGCGCAAACAGGCCACCGAGGACGTCCAGGACTACATCACCGAGCAGTCCTACTCCCTGCCGCTCTTCGAAGAACCCGTTGTCTACGCCGTCGCGCCCTACCTCAAGGGATTTAGCCCCGAGGCCGTCGCGCGTCCCTGGTTCTACGAGGCCTACATCGACCACGCCGCCAAGGAGGCCCAGTAATGGCCCACATCGCACGCCGCATCGGACAGGCCGTCCTCGTCCTGTTCATCACCTTCACCGTCGCCTTCCTCCTGCTCTCGGCCCTGCCCTCTGACGGCGTCATGGCCCGCTTCGGCGACCCGGCCCTGGGCCTCTCCCAGGCCGAGATTGACGGCATCCGCGAGGAGATGGGCATCGACAAGCCCCTGCTCACGCAGTACCTCACCTCGCTCGCCGGCTTCGTCACGGGCAACTTCGGCATCTCCACGCAGACCGGCACCGCCGTGAGCTCCATGGTCGCCACCGCACTGCCGCACACGCTCGCGCTCGCCGCGAGCTCCATCGCCCTGGCCATCGTCGTCGCGCTCGCCTTCGCGTTCCTCGCCACAACGGTCCCCGCCGTGGGCGGCTTCTTCCGTGCCCTGCCGTCGTTCATGGTCTCCCTGCCGGGCTTCTGGATCGCCATCCTCCTGCTGCAGTTCTTCTCCTTCAAACTCGGCTGGGTCCGCGTCATCGACCCGAGCCCCTTCGAGGGCCTCATCCTGCCCACGCTCACCCTCGCCGTGCCCATGGCCGCACCCCTCACTCAGGTGCTCATCCGGTCCATCGACGACACCCGCGCCATGACCTTCGTCCAGGTCGTCCGCGCCCGCGGCGCCTCCGAGTCCTGGGTCTTCTGGCGCAATATCCTGCGCAACTCGCTCCTCCCCGCGCTCACCATGGTGGGCCTCCTCTTCGGCGAGCTCGTGGGCGGCGCCGTCGTCACCGAGACCGTCTTCGGTCGCCCCGGCCTGGGCTACCTCACTGTCCAGGCGGTCTCCAACCGCGACACCCCGGTCCTGCTCGCCATCGTCATCATCGCCGCCACGGCCTACGTGCTCATCAACCTCGTCGTCGACCTGCTCTACCCCGTCCTCGACGTCCGCCTGCGCGAGCGCCCGCTTTCCGATGCCCCCTCCACCTCCGCCCAGCTTGAAAGGACCGCCTAATGCGTCGCTTTACCACCACTGTCCCCGTGGTCCTCCCAGTGGTCCTCTCCGCGGTCATCCTCGTGGTCGCCTTCGCCTGGGCGCTCTTCCCCGGCGTGTTCACCTCCGCGGATCCGTACTCCGGCACAGATGTCGCCCTCCAGGCCCCGAACTCCGCGCACTGGTTCGGCACGGACGCCGTGGGCCGCGACGTGCTCGCCCGCGTTATCTTCGGCGCCCGCCAGTCGCTCCTCGGCGCGCTCATCGCCGTCGCCGTGGGCCTCGTCCTCGGCACGCTGCTCGGCCTTCTCGCCGGCACGCTGCGCGGCTGGGTCGACACCGTGCTCATGCGCGTCGTCGACGTCCTGCTGTCCATCCCCGGCATCCTGCTGTCGCTGTCAATCATCATCCTGCTCGGCTTCGGCTCACTGCAGGCCGCCTTCGCCGTCGGTATGACCACCGTCGCCGCCTTCGCCCGCCTCGCGCGCTCGCAGGTCATGACGGTCGCCAACTCCGAGTTCGTCGAGGCCGCCTACGGCTCCGGCGCCACCACCGCGCAGGTGCTCGCCCGCCACGTGCTGCCCAACTCGCTCACGCCTGTCCTGGCCCTGGCCACCCTGCAGTTCGGCACCGCCATCCTCCAGCTGTCCATTTTGGGCTTCCTCGGCTACGGCGCCCCGCCGCCCACGCCGGAGTGGGGCCTCATCATCGCCGAGGGACGCGACTTCATGGCCACCTCCTGGTGGCTCATCATCCTGCCCGGCCTGGCCATCGTTGCCGTCGTGATGAGCGCCAACTACCTGTCCCAACGCCTCCAGAACCGCGAAGGAGCCCGCGCATGACGCTGCTCACTATCGAAGACCTTTCGGTCTCCTACGGCGATAAACCCGCCGTCCAGGGCATTAGCCTGCACGTCGAACCCGGCGAGATGACCGCCATCGTCGGCGAGTCCGGCTCCGGCAAGACCACCACCGCCATGTCCGCGCTCGGCCTCAACTCGGCCAACGCACGCATCGACTCCGGCCGCATCACCTTCGACGGCCAGGACGTCACACACTTCACGCACAAGCAATGGCGCGCCCTGCGCGGCGCCCGCGTCGGGCTCATCCCCCAGGATCCCAACAACTCACTCAATCCGCTGAAGACCATCGGCCACTCCATCGAGGAAGGCCTGCGCATTCACGGCCGCACGCAAAACCTGCGCGCCACCGCCCTCGACTGGCTCGCCCGCGTCGGAATCGACGACCCCGAGCGCCGCTACGGCCAATACCCGCACGAGCTCTCCGGCGGCATGAAGCAGCGCGTGCTCATCGCCGCCGCGCTCGCCCTCGAGCCCGACCTCATCGTGGCTGACGAGCCCACCTCTGCCCTTGACGTCACCGTCCAGAAGACCATCCTCGATCTCCTCGACGACATGCGCCGCGAGCTCGGCCTGGGCATCCTCTTCATCACGCACGACCTGTCCGTGGCTGGCGACCGCGCCAACCGCATCGTCGTCATGGAAGAGGGCGAGGTCCGCGAAGAAGGCCTCGCCGCACGCGTCTTCGCCGACCCGCAGCACCCCTACTCGCGCCGCCTGCTTGCCGATGCCCCCTCCCTCACCGTCGCCGACGTCGACCGCCACCCCGAGTCCTTTACGTCGCCGCGCAAGATGGCGGCATCGGAAACCTTGGTGCAGGTCCGCGACCTCACGCGCACCTTCGGCGACTTCACGGCCGTCGACCACGTGAGCTTCGACGTCGCCCGCGGCACGACCCACGCCATCGTGGGCGAATCCGGCTCCGGCAAGACAACCACCGGCCGCATCATCTCCATGTTCGAGCAAGCCAGCTTCGGCACCGTGACCGTCGGCGGCCACGATGTCACGGCGCAGCACTCGAAGGCTGAGCTCAAGGAGCTGCGCCGTGGCATCCAGCTCGTCTACCAGAATCCGTACTCCTCGCTGAACCCGCGCATGTCCATCGGCGATATCATTGCCGAGCCGCTGCGTAACTTCACAGGAGCCTCGAAGTCCGCCGCCCGCACGAAGGCCCGCGAGTTCCTCGACCTCGTCGCCCTCGACCCACAGTTTGCCGAGCGCCGTCCCCGTGAGCTCTCCGGCGGCCAGCGCCAGCGCGTCGCCATCGCCCGCGCCATGATCGTCGAGCCGGAGCTCGTCATCCTCGACGAGGCCGTTTCCGCTCTCGACGTCACCGTCCAGGCCCAGATCCTGCGCCTGCTCGACCGCCTGCAACGCGAGCTCGACCTCACGTATATTTTCATCTCGCACGACCTCGCCGTCGTCTCGCAGATTTCGGACACCGTCTCCGTCCTGCGCCACGGCAAGCAACTCGAATCCGGCACCACCCGCGAAGTCTTCGCCCACCCGGCCAGCCCGTTTACCCGCGAGCTCATCGACGCCATCCCAGGCCAGCGCTACCGCGCCGGCGACCTCAATCTGGGGCTCTAAGAAAGGACCAGACATGTCTGACATCATCAACCTCCTCGCCGGCCTCGAATCCGAGTCCGACACCGCGACCGGCGCTGCCGCCGCTATCGCGACCGCCCGCTCCGCGCGCCCCGACGCCGTCTCCAACGCGCAGGCCAGCTTCGAGGCCCTCCTCGAGCCCGCCGAGCCCGGCACGTTCACCTATGCCGAGCGCTACGCCGTCGCCGCCTTCGTCGCGGGCCTCACGCACGCCGGCGGCAGCTTCTACCTCGATCTGCTAGCCGACGAGTCCGAAGAGCTCGTCGCCCCCGTCGAGGCCGCCATCGCCGCCGGCCGCACGCAAGGCCCCTATATCGCAGGCCCCGCCGCGCCCGCTTTCGCACTCCACAACGCCGCGGCACTCGGCGCGCGCCTCGCCGCCGCGCTCGACTACGCGCACCTGCTCACCTTCCATCCCAAGGACGCCTCACCCGCCGCGCTCGGCCATCTCTACGCCGCGGGCTGGGACGCCGACACCGTCGTCTCGCTGTCCCAGCTCGTCGCCTTCGAGGCCTTCCAGCTGCGCGTCGCCCACGGCGCCGCGGTCCTCGCCGGCCACGCGCCGGCCGCGCCTGCCGCACCGAACCCGCGCCCCACGTCCGCCCCGGACTGGCAGCCCGTCGCGGGTATCAACACGGCCGAGGACGTCGTGCGCCCAGACAGCTTCGTCAACCACTCCCTCGGCTGGGTCCCCTGGATCGCCGCGCTCGACGAGGACGAGCTCACCGCAGAGCAACGCGACGCGCTCATCAAGCCCGAGCGCGCCAAGTCCGCCTACTTCCGCCTGCTCGCCCGCGACGCCGCCGCGCTCAAGGCCCGCACGCTCACCGACTTCGACATCTTCTACAACGTCGAAGGCGGCCTCCCCCGCGCCGAGCGCGAGCTCGCCGCCACCGTCGTCTCGCGCTTCAACGGCTGCGAGTACTGCGCCTCGGTCCACCAGGGCCGCACCGTCGAGGAAGGCGGCGACCGCGCCGCCGTCGACCGCCTCCTCTTCGAGGGCATCGAGGCCGACCTCGGCTCCGAGCTCTGGGACGCCATCCGCCGCGCCGCCCTCGCGCTCACCGCGACGCCTCTCGCCTTCGGACAGGAACACGTCAGCGCCCTGCGCGCCGCCGGCCTCAACGATATCGCCATCCTCGACGTCGTCAACGCCGCGTCCTTCTTCAACTGGGCCAACCGCCTCATGCTCACTCTCGGCACGGCGGAGCTACCCGCGCGCTTCCGCTAAGCGCACACATCACATCTCATTCCCTTTTATCCCTCCTGAGCAGGAGGGACAATACCTCCACGCTCAGCCGGATGTGAGCCACCCGCGGGCAGTAACACAAAAATCGCCAGCGTCTGCGCAGGCATCGCGCAGCGCTACGATCTCGATCCCACCGTGGTGCGCGCATACTTCATGGCGGCGGCCACGGCATTGCGCTCCTCATCGCGTTCATCCTCGTGGTGAGCTCGGCACCCCTCTCCGGGATCACGGAGAGAGTGGCATCGGCACCGTGCGCCCCCGCTAGGCCAAGTCGCGGTCCGCGGCCCAGCGCGTGAGCTGATAGCGGTTCGACTGCTGCGTCTTGCGCAAAATATTCGACGCGTGCGTCTCCACCGTCTTCACCGAGATAAAGAGACGCTCGCCGATTTCGCGATACGTGTAACCGCGCGCGAGCAGCCGCAGCACCTCGAGCTCGCGCCGTGTGAGCGCGTCAACCGCCGGGTCCACGGATTCGTCCGGCGCGCCGGGCTTCGACTCGGCAGGCGCACCCGATGCGAACGCATCGAGCACGAACCCCGCCAGCCGCGGCGAGAAATACGCATCCCCCTCATGCACCCGGCGCACGGCCGCGGCCAGCTCCGGACCTGAAATACTCTTCGTCACGTAGCCCCGAGCGCCGGCGCGGATGAGCGCGATGACGTCCTCCGCCGCGTCCGAAACACTCAGCGCCAAGTACACCGGTCCCGAGGCGCCACGCAGCACGGCCAACCCGCCGCCGTCCGGCATATGCACGTCGAGCAGCACCACGTCCGGGTGCGCCGACTCAATCCCGGCGACCGCCTCGGCGACCGTGCCCGCGTCGCCCACGACCTCGATATCCCCCGCGGCGGCCAGCTCCGCACGCACGCCGGCGCGGAAGACAGAATGATCATCGACGAGGAAAACAGCAACCATGGCTACAAAGCTACCGTGAGCTCCACCTCTGTGCCCTCTCCCGGACGCGAGTTCACCCGCGCGGTGCCCCCAGCGGCCTCCATGCGCGCGCAGACGGAATCCCGAATCCCATGCCGGTCCTCCGCTACCGCATCCATGTCGAAGCCCGCGCCGCGGTCGCGCACAAAAATCGCGAGCTCACCAGCCAGATTTTCTGCATACACGTCCACCGTGTCCACCCCCGCGTGCTTGCCCGCGTTGACCATCGCCTCGCGCGCGGCCTGCACCGCAAGCTTCGTCGCCTCGGTGAGCTCCACGTCCTCGCCCACCGTCACCGGCGCAATTCGCACCGGGAAGAGGTCCTCGACCTCGCCGCACGCCACGGCGAGCGCGCCGAAGACAGTCGCTGGCGCCGCCGACGGCGAGTCAAAGAGCCACGCGCGCAGCTCGCGCTCCTGCCCGCGCGCCAAGCGCGCGACCTCCTCCGGGTCCTCCGCCCGTTTTTGAATGAGCGCCAAGGTCTGTAACACCGAGTCATGCAGCTGCGCCGCCATGTCCGCCCGTGCTTCCGATGCCGCCTTCTCCGCGCCCTCGTCCGCCACCTGCCGCCACAGCTTCAGCACGAGCGGCACGACGAGCGCACCGAAACCGACCACCGTGAGCAGCACCGCGGCCAACGCTGGCCCAAAGTCCGTCCCGCCGTTCCACCGCGCGACGGTAATGACCACGCCGGCCAGCACGAGCACGCCGCCCGCCCCCACGCTGACCTTATTCGTCACGGAGCCCAGGCCGCGGTCGTAGGCCTGCCAGGTAATCAGCGCACCGGCACCGACGATGACCAGCGGAATGAGCAGGCCTCCCGCGCTCATGCCGAGCCCGACGGCCAAGACGGCGGCAAGGACCAGCAGCCAATGGGCGCGGAAGTCAAAGCGCGAGGTGGGGGCGGGGGCATCGGCAGGCTTGGTGGCTACCCAGACGCCGGCGTAGAGGAACGCGCCCAGGCCGCCCAGGGCGCACAGCGCAGTGAACGCCAGACGCACAAAGAGCACATCGACGCCGAGGTGCCCCGCGAGCCCTGCAGCCACGCCCGCCACGACGCGGCCGTCCTGCGGGCGGGACAGGCGCGGGTAGGCGGGCTGGACCTCGCGCGGCGCATAGGGAGAAGTCATGCGTTTTATCTTCGCACGCGCCTCCCTGGCGCGGATCGGGGTAAACCCTGAACTTTAAAAATCAGGGCGTTCCCCGATAGCTCTTGCACGAACCGTGGGCGACGATAAAGACATGAACACCGCGACTCTCAACGAGATGTGGGCAACGCGCCCGCCCCGCATCCCGAGCTCTCAGGGCGGCAATGCCAAGATCGCCGGCGTCTGCGAAGGCATCGGCGCGCGCTACCAAGTAGACCCCACCCTCGTGCGCGTGGCCTTCGTCGTCACCGCGCTCGTCCTCGGCGGCGGCCTCGCCCTCTACGTGCTGGTGTGGGCGTGCATGCCGCTCTACGGCAAGTCCACCGCGCCCATCCAGGACCTCTTTGGTAAACAGGATGGCCCCAAGTCCGAGTCCGGCCTGGGAATTTCACTGCTCATCCTGCTTATCATCGCTGTTGGCCTCGGCCGCTTCTTTGACGACCGGCAGATGGTGTCCACCCTGGTCATTGTTGTCCTCGCGGCCGCCGCGTGGTACGGCCTGCACCGCCATCAGCCCGTCCCGCCGGCGGGTCTGCTCGCCACCGCGCGGGAGACCGCACCGGGCCCTGACATGTCGGTCTTCACGCCGGTCGAGGGCTACCCCTTCCCGCCTGGCCGCCAGACCCCGCCGGCGTGGGACCCTCTCGGCACCGTGCCCGAGGCCTGGGACCTGCCAGACCCCGCGCCCGCCCCCGCACCCAAGAAGAAATCCCACGAGGGTCTCATCGCGACGGTCGCCGTGAGCGCCGCTGTCGTCGTGGGCATCTCATTTATGTTGACAATGGCCGCGTCCGAAGAGAACACGAAGAACCACGCGGGCTCGGTCACCTATACCGTGCGCGACGCCGCGGACCTGCCAGACACCTACTCCAACGGCGTGGGCTCCATGACCGTCGACCTGCGCGAGCTCACGCTCGATAAGCCCCGCACGCTCACCATCGATAACGGCGTGGGCAGCATCGATGTCTACCTTCCGAAGAAGACGCCCATCGCCATTGAATGTGATACCGGACTCGGCACGAGCAATTGCACGCCGCGCAAGGACGCAGGTGCTAAGTTGACTGTGATTATCGACAACGAAATTGGCACTACAACTATCCACGAGTAATGAAAAAGAAGACTATCGCCCTCACCGCCACCGCCCTCGCCGTCCTCGCTGCGGGCGGTGGCGGCGCCTACTACCTCGCCGTCGGCCCCGACGGCGTGGTGCTCACCGCCGCCGATGTCACGACCGTCGCGGCGAAGGACATCACGCAGTCCGTGCCCGCCACGGGCTCGATCGCACCCGTCCGCGAGGTCTCGCTCGCCACGACGCAGTCTGGGCCCATCGTCACGCTCGACGCGAAGGTCGGCCAGCGCGTCACGGCCAACCAGGTCCTCGCCTCCTTCGACACGTCTGCCGCCGAACGCGAACTCCACAGTCAGCGTGCCGCTCAGGCCGCGGAAGAAATCGGCGCGTTCAATCAGGTCGAGGCCGCGCAGCTCGAGCTCACCCAGCTCCAGGACGCGCTGGCTCAAGGCCTCAACGGCGAGGTCAACGCCGCCCGCGCCTCCGTGGGCACCGCGCAGCACAGCTTCGACGACGCGCAGCAGGCCGTCGCCGAGTCCCGCGCCGCCGCAGATCCTTCCGTCGCCGAAGCCGCCGCCGCGGTCGACACGGCCCGCGCCGGGCTGCGCACCGCGAATAACGCATCGCTCCAAGCCGCGCTCGCCTCGCTCGGCGCGACGAACGAGGGCGAGGTCCCCGGCACGACCATGGCCACTGCACTCGTCCAGTGGACCGAGGCCGACCACGCGGTGAGCGACGCGCAGACCCAGCTCGACCACGCCGAGGAGTCCTACGCCCGCGCGCTCGAGGCCGTCGACCGCGAGGTCGGTGCCAAACAGCGCGCCGCCAACGCCGCCTACGCCCAGCTTTCCGATGCCCAGCTCGCCCAGCGCGCCGCCGAGCTCAGCGCCCAACAGCAAGTCGACGCGCAATCCCAGGCTGTCGACCACGCCCTCAAGTCCGCCGCGGGCACCCGCGTCGCCGCCGAGGAGGCCAACGCGAAGCTCGAGTTCGACATCTCCGGCGCCCAGCTCCTCTCGCCACTAAGCGGCGTGGTCACGACTGTCACCGCCCAGCAGGGCCGCCCCGCCGAAGGCCCGCTGCTCAGCGTCGCGGACGACTCCATGCTGCTCGTCAAGGCCACGGTCAAGGAGGCCGACATCGCGGACATCCAGGTCGGCGACCACGTAACCTTCACCTCCCCCAGCCAGCCGCACAAGGAATACACGGGCACCGTGTCCTTCATCTCGCCCGTCGCCGCCTCCCCCGCAGCGCCTGACGATGCCGCCTCCTCCGGCGCCGCAGCCGCCGCGCCCGCCGGCTCCGGCTCTGCGAAAGCCGAGTTCCCCATCGAGGTCCGCGTGGACGGCAACCGCGAGGGCCTACGCCTGGGCTCCACCGCGAAGGTCAAGGTCGTCACGCACGAGGACAAAGACGCGCTCACGGTGCCGCTCAGCGCACTCATCGACGGCGACAAAGCCGTGCTCGTCGTTTCCGACTCCGGCACCATCGAGCGCCGCGACGTGAAACTGGGCACCCGCACCGATTTCGAGGCCGCCGTGACCGAAGGCCTCCACCGCGGCGACCGCGTGCTTACCCAGGGCGCGGCCCACGAAGGCGACGTAGGTCAGCAGGCATACCTGCCCGACGCAGCGAGCGGAGAGAAATGAGCCTCATCGACATGCGGGGCATCGTCAAGCGCTTTAACGAGGGCACCGACGCCGAAATCACCGTCCTGCCCGGCTGCGACTTCTCGATGGAGCCCGGCGAGTTCGTCGCCGTCATCGGCCAGTCCGGCTCCGGCAAATCCACGCTCATGAACATCATTGGGCTGCTCGACCGCCCCACCGCAGGCGAGTACTTCCTCGACGGCGAGGACGTCTCCGCCTACGACGATGACGCGCTCGCCCGCCTGCGCGCCGACAAGCTCGGCTTCGTCTTCCAGAACTTCAACCTCATCGGCCGCATCACCGCGCTTGCCAACGTGGAGATGCCCATGGTCTACGCCGGTGTGCCCCGCCGCGAGCGCGCCCGCCGCGCCGCCGAGCTCCTCGACCTCGTCGGCATGTCCGAGCGCGCCAGCCACCTGCCCAACGAACTCTCCGGCGGCCAGAAGCAACGCGTCGCCATCGCCCGCGCGCTCGCCAACAACCCGGAGGTCATCCTCGCCGACGAGCCCACCGGTGCCCTTGACTCCCAGACCGGCCGCCTGGTCATGGACCTCTTCCACGAGCTCAACCGCGAGCGTGGCACCTCCATCGTGTTTATCACCCACAACCCAGAACTCGCCGCCGAGTGCTCGCGCACCGTAACCATGACGGACGGAGTGCTGAAATGAATCTCACCGAATCCCTGCGCATGGCGCTCACCTCGCTGCGCACCAACAAGATGCGCTCGCTACTCACGCTGTTGGGCGTCATCATCGGCATTGCCGCCGTCATCGCGATCCTCACCCTCGGCTCCGCGCTCAAGGGCCAGTTCACCTCTGACCTCGACAAGGTCGGCGCCAATAACTTCCAGGTCCAGGTCAAGGAACGCACCGACGAAGGCGAGACCGACTATTACGTCGAGTCCTCCGTCGACGACCCCGACTCCCTCCTCACCCCCGAACAGCTCGAGCAGGTGCGCACGGCGCTCGCGCCGGACGTCGAGGGCGTCATCATCGGCGAATACGACACGCATCCGGGCGACCTGACGCCCGAAGGGGCATCGGAAAGCTCAGCGGTGATGGTGCAACCCACCAACCCGGACTACGTGACGGCCTCGCAGTTCACCGTCCGCACCGGCCGCGCACTCACGGACGACGACATCGCAGCCGACCGTGCCGTGACCATGCTCTCCGCCGCGACCGCCACCGAGCTCTTCGGCGACGCCGACCCGGTGGGCCAGACGCTGAATTTTGCCCCGCTCGACGGCACGGATCTGGAACTCACGGTCATCGGCGTCTACGACAGCCCCGCCACCGGCGCGCTCATCGGTGGCGGCGGGCCCGAACACGCGCTCGTGCCCTATCCCCTCGCTGCCCAGCTTTCCGATGCCCCCTTAGCCGGCGAGGCCTTTTCCTCCGTGTCCATCCGCGCGGCGGCCGGCACAGACAAGGCCGCGCTCGGCGCACGGCTCCAAGCGGCCTTCGACTCGATGTACGCCGACAACGAGGACTACCGCGTCGAGGTCACCGACTTTAGCAAGGACCTGGCGAGCCTCAACCAGCTGCTCACGGCGTTGTCCGCGGCGATTGCGGCTATCGGCGGGATCTCGCTGCTCGTCGGCGGCATCGGCGTTATGAACATCATGCTGATTACCGTCACGGAGCGCACGCGCGAGATTGGCGTGCGCAAGGCGCTCGGCGCGCGGCGGCGTGACATCCGCCTGCAGTTCGTGACGGAGGCCATCATCGTGTGTCTCATCGGCGGGCTCATCGGCGTGGTGCTCGGCGCTGTGGCGGGCATGATTGGATCCTCACTCATGGGCTACTTCGTGTTCCCGCCGCTCGGCGCGATTGTGGTCTCGCTGCTCTTCGCGCTCGCCATCGGGCTCTTCTTCGGCTACTACCCCGCGGGCAAGGCGGCAAAACTCGACCCGATTGAGGCGCTGCGCTACGAGTAGCCTGGCTGCATGATTCATTTCGGCAACGACTACAACGAAACTGCCCATCCCGCCGTCCTCGCGGCCCTCGCCGCGCCGGGATCACATGCGGGCTACGGTCTCGACGAGCACTCCGCCCGCGCCGCGTCGCTCATCCGTAACGCGTGTGCCGCGCCCGCCGCAGACGTGCACTTCATGGTGGGCGGCACGCAGGTCAACACGACTGCCATCGCCTCCCTGCTGCGGCCGTGGCAGGGCGTTATCTCCGCCGATACCGGCCACATCAATACCCACGAGACCGGTTCCGTCGAGCACGCGGGCCACAAAATCCTGACGCTACCCTCAGCGCTGGGCAAGATCACGGCCGCACAGGTCGCTGCGCTCGTCGAGGAGTACCGCGGCTCCGGCGTCCTCGAGCACGCCGTCGAGCCCGCGATGGTCTATATCTCGCAACCCACCGAATACGGCACCGTGTACTCACGTTCTGAGCTCGCCGCGTTGCGCTCCGTGTGCGATGAGTTCGGGCTCACGCTCTTCGTCGACGGCGCGCGCCTCGGCTATGGCCTCGCCGCCTCCGACGTCACGCTGCCGGACCTCGCGCGTCTCGCGGACGTGTTTACCATCGGCGGCACCAAATGCGGCGCCGCTTTCGGCGAAGCCATCGTCTTCGCCACCCCGCACCCCTACTTCCGCAACGCGATGAAGCAGAACTCCGGGCTGCTGGCCAAGGGCTGGCTGCTCGGCGCGCAGTTCGAGGCCCTCTTCACCGACAGCCTCTACGAGGCAATTACGGCGCATGCCAACGAACAAGCCCAGCGCATAGCCGCCGCCTTCGCCTCCGTCGGCATTCGGCTGCTCTTCGACTCACCCACCAACCAGCAGTTCGCACTCCTCACACCCGAGCAGGAGGCTGCGCTGTCCGAGGACTACGTCTGCCAGTTCTTCGAGGAACACGACGGCCTACGCGCCGTGCGTTTTTGCACGTCCTGGTCCACGCGCGACGAGGACGTCGACGCGCTCTGTGCCTCCATCGCCCAACTCTAGGTCTACCCCTGTTCGAATACCCCTGTTCGACAAATGCATTGGGCAATCGGTTGCAGGCTTTCCGATGCCTCCTTAACCTCCGTGGCATGACCGTCTCGATCTTCGATGCTCTTGCTCTCGGCGTCGATTCTCTCAAGGAAGCCGCCGGCCTCACCGTCGCCCAGTTGCGCGACCGCGGCCTGACGCTTGCCGATGCCAAGTTTGTTCAGCCGCTGGCTGCCGTTTATTGGCGCGCTAAGCCTAAAGGCATTGCTGAGGCCCGCAAGGCCGCCCGCGCTGCTGGCCATTCCCTGCGCGTGCTCGCCCGGATTGAGGTGCTCGCCGCGCGCTGCGAGGACCCCAACGCTGCCCGCGTCACCTTGTGTGGGACCGCGGAGACCAAGCTTGATGAGGTCGGCGCGGCACTTGCCAAGCCGAAGACCCGCGTGGAGTCTGCCCGCCATACCTATGGCAAAGACGGTTGGCACCGTTTGGTGATTAACACCCAGGATCCGTGGCTGATGGATATGCTCGGCGCGCTGCCCGGCGATAACCTGCTTGACGGGTTCAAACAGTTTGTCGCTGGCGGAGAGCAAATTCAGGCACCGGCGCGTGCTGCGCATGTGGTTATTCGTCTCGATGAGCACGAGGAATACCTCAAGGGAGAAAAGCTCATTCGTGCCACGGATGGGACAGTGCGCCCGGCTCGTCTGCTTGCGCAGGAGAAGCTCGCGGAGGTCGGCTACGTCACGCTGGTGAGCGAGT